>JASJHH010000033.1:0-14208 GCA_033791145.1 Legionella sp. | reverse complement strand
AAACGCAAACCAATAATTGGGCTTCGGGCATTCAATTACAGCAAGACAATAAAGCATCTAATCCAATACACAAATGGTCATGGCATGGTTTTAAAAATATACAGCTCACATGGCATGGGTTTTTGGGGCAAGATAAATTAACGGTGAGTGCTAAATCTGAAAGTCTCGCAATGAACGGTTATTTTTTATTAGAGCCGGTAAAAAATAAAGATTTTCTGCCTGAACGGTGGCTTGTGAACCGCTTTGGTCGGATTCGCGTGCTTAGAAAACATGTTGCTTAAATTGAACACCATGCTATCATGACCATTGCAATTTACTTGTTGTTTTATAAGGACGATTCATGTTCGACTATCACGATAAAATAGCCACTTTTGATGATGCTTTATGGCAGGCGATGGAGTCTGAGCGTAAGCGACAGGAAGATCATATTGAATTGATTGCGTCTGAGAATTATGTCAGTCCACGTGTGCTTGAAGCGCAAGGTTCACTATTAACCAATAAATATGCCGAAGGTTATCCAAGCAAGCGCTATTATGGTGGTTGTGAATATGTTGATCTAGTTGAGGTATTAGCGATTGAGCGCGTGAAGCAATTATTTGGTGCTGATTTTGCAAATGTTCAACCCCATTCAGGATCTCAAGCCAATGCCGCTGTTATGATGGCGCTTTTGAATCCGGGTGATAAAGTACTTGGCATGGCATTACCTGATGGGGGGCATTTAACGCATGGCTCACCGGTTAATTTTTCAGGAAAATTATATGACGTTGTCTCTTATGGGCTTGATGATGCAACCGGATTAATTGATTATGCCGCCCTTGAAAAGCAAGTCTTGGCCGAAAAACCAAAATTAATTATTGCTGGTTTTTCAGCGTATTCCCGCGTGGTTGATTGGGCGCGTTTTCGTATGCTGGCTGATGAGGTGGGTGCCTATCTAATGGCTGATATGGCGCATGTGGCAGGTTTGGTTGCAACGGATTTATATCCATCACCCGTACCTTATGCAGATGTGGTGACGAGCACAACGCATAAAACTTTACGTGGACCACGCGGTGGGCTGATTTTAGGAAAAGCCAACGAAGTTATTCAGAAAAAAGTAAATTCAGCCGTATTTCCAGGTACACAAGGTGGACCTTTAATGCATGTGATTGCAGGAAAAGCCGTTGCATTTGAAGAAGCGTTGCAACCTGATTTTAAAGATTATCAATGCCAAGTGTTGCTCAATGCAAAAGCCATGGCAGAGGTTTTAATTGAGCGAGGGTATCCATTGGTATCAGGCGGCACAGATAACCATTTGATGCTTGTGGATTTAACAGATAAATCTATTACTGGAAAAGATGCTGAAATTGCTTTGGGTCGCGCTAATTTAACACTGAATAAAAATACAGTACCGAATGAAAAACGCTCACCCTTTGTAACAAGTGGGTTGCGATTAGGTACGCCTGCTATAACAACACGTGGTTTTTGTGAAGCAGAAGTAAAACAAGTAGCGCACTGGATGGCTGATGTACTTGATGATATTGAAAATGAGCCTGTGATTGATAAAACGCGTGAAAGTGTACTTGCTTTGTGTCGGGAGTTTCCTGTTTATAAGTAGGGTTAAATTGAGATGTATTGTCCATTTTGTCATGAGGATGAAACCAAGGTGATTGATTCACGTTTGGTGGCTGAGGGTGAACAAGTACGGAGAAGACGCCAATGTGTGGTGTGTCAGGAACGTTTTACAACGTTTGAGACACCGGAGTTGGTGATGCCGATGATAGTCAAAAGAGATGGTCGGCGAGAAATGTTCCAAGTAGATAATTTACGAGCAGGGATGTTGCGTGCCCTACAAAAGCGACCTGTTAGTGCTGATGCACTTGAAGATGCTGTGGTTTCAATTGTGCAGCAAATCAGGCGTTATGGTGAGCGTGAAATTGAGTCGCGCCGCGTAGGGGATTGGGTGATGGAGCAGTTATATGGGCTTGATCATGTTGCTTATGTTCGTTTTGCGTCTGTTTATAAACGATTTAAAGACGTAAGTGATTTTCGTGAAGCCATTGAACAAATGAATGATGAGTCAGGGGCTTGAAGTGGCGACAGATAAACAGTTAATTAAAGGTAGGCGGCGTGCAAGAAAGATTGCGCTTCAGGCAATTTATCAGCGGCTGGTTTCAGATACACCATCAACGGAAATTGAAGCGCAGTTTCGCGCGATACACGGGGATGGTAAAACAGATTTAGATTATTTTTGTCGCTTATTTCATGGTGTAGATAAAGCAACAGAAAGCTTAGATGAAGCACTCGAGCCTTTTTTAGATAGGCCGTTTAAAAATATTAATTTAATCGAATTGGCTGTGTTACGTTTAGGGGCTTTTGAATTGATCAATATTTTAGAAACACCTTATCGAGTGGTGTTAGATGAAATGGTTAATTTAAACAAAACGTTTGGCGCACAAGATGGTCATCGTTATGTAAACGGTGTTTTAAATCATCTAGCAAAAAAAGTGAGAGCATTAGAACTTAAGGATTAAGCGAGGATTAAATCATGGCTGAGGTATCCTGGAAAAAAGTGTGGACCGACCCAATTTATTGTTTGGCTTTTGGGTTTGGAAGTGGTCTTTCACCTGTTGCACCAGGTACCTTTGGCACGCTTGCAGCGATTCCAATTTATTGCGTGCTTGCTTTTTTACTCAATGCTAAAGCATATCTTATTGTAACGCTGCTTGGCTTTTTTACCGGTATTTTTATTTGCTCAAAAGTATCTCGTGATTTAGGCGAGCATGATTACGGCGGTATTGTATGGGACGAAATCATAGGTTATTTGTTAACCATGTTTTTAGTGCCATTACACGGACTTTGGATTGTAATTGGATTTGTTTTATTTAGAATCTTCGATATTTGGAAGCCGTATCCGATTCGCTGGGTAGACAAACGTGTCGGCGGTGGTCTTGGCATTATGTTAGATGATGTGCTTGCTGCAATACCAGCTTTCTTTATTTTACAAATATTAAGTCACTTACACACACCAGGAGCGAGTTAATGAATGAAAATCATAAAGAGTTGATTAGCATTACATTAACCATTTCTGTGGTTTTAATGACCTTATTTATTATTCACCGCTTTATTCCCTCGTTGGTTTGGGCGGGTGTGATTACGATTGCAACCTATCCACTTTATCAACGCTGGGAGCGTTTGTTTGGCAAGCAAAAAAATATATCTGCTTTTTTATTTACAACATTACTGACGTTATTATTTATTGCTCCCGTGAGTTGGCTTGTCAGTGTGGTCGTGAAAGACTTACAAGTGTTTTTGAATTATCTACAAACCTTAAATAGGCATGGTGGGGAGTTGCCTTCTTTTTTACAAGATATCCCTTTTGTTGGAAAAGAAATGGTTACTTATTGGGATAATAATTTGGGTGGCCCCGGTCATATTAAGCATCTAATTTCAAATTTACATGTCTCACTGACACCCATGACTTATTATGCAAAACGCATTAGCTTAAACATTGCTCACCGCGGATTTCAAATCGGTTTTACCATGCTCATACTTTTCTTTTTTTATCGTGATGGAAAAGAAATTATTCAGGCAATTAATCAAGTCGGTGAAAATTGCTTGGGTGGCCGTTGGTATCGTTATGCTAAGAAACTACCGGGTGCTTTACGAGGCACCGTGAATGGCACGATAGTCGTTGGCATGGGGGTTGGGTTTTTAATGGGGGTTTGTTACGCCTTAGTGGGTGCACCAGGCCCAACGCTCTTAGGTATTTTAACTGGAATTGCTGCGATGATTCCATTTGTAGTGCCCGTCGTATTTGCAGCCGTTGCCATGATACTCTGGGCGCATGGCAGTTTTCTAGCCGCCGTGATTGTGGTTGCATGGGGAACGATTGTAATGTTTACAGCAGATCACTTTGTGAAGCCGTTACTCATTGGTGGCACGATTTCATTGCCGTTTTTAGCGGTATTATTCGGTATTTTAGGCGGACTCGAAACGCTTGGATTGCTTGGTTTATTTGTTGGCCCAATAGTTATGGTCTTGTCTATTACTTTATTGAAAGAATCGCAGGGCGACTAAAAATCAAACGAACCTACCCCTGATTATTTTTACATGGACGGTCCCGATGGAACATCTGAGTCTTGATTTACATCATACTTTTTGAGGTCTATGTCATCTAAATATTCTCTAAAAATACTAAAATTAGAGGTATTGCTATGAGATGAAGCTGTGACTGGAAAAAGAAGGTGTGTGAAATATTCTGCACGTTTCTCAATTTCTTCTCTGTAAATTTCAGCAACTATTTTAGGATCATTATTGAAGCAACCACAGCCCCAAGCACCTAAAATAGCATGCTTAAATCCATTCAGTACGAGTGTATCTAATTGTGCCGCTATACGCTGTCGCAAGACCTGTTTATAGTGTTGGACCTGCTCTGTATTACCTAAATTAATTTCGTTTGGAACAAGTAAAGGCGCAGAAGAGCGCAACTCATAAAACGGAAACATGAGCTTAGAAGGCAGAACCTCTAAACTCATATCTGGAACAAGTATCTCTTCATTTGATCCAGGCATACCGGAATCAAAGCGTACTTCAGGACCCCGAAAACAAACCTCAGGGTTAGCGTTTAAAAATACTTTAAACTGCCCTGCGTCCGATAAGTTCAATGCATGCTGTACTTCAGCTTGCTCTGAGCCTGACATTTTAGTTTGAGCGGCAATGAGTTGACTCATCCATGGCTTATAGACAAACTCTTTCTTACTATCATCAAAGTGTTCTCTTCCCTGAAATAGAGAAAGCGCACAGGTAGTTCGTTGCCAAAGGTTTTCTTCTTGAGCATTGCCAAGCCTTAAAAAGTCACCACCTGGATGTTTATCATTGGCATAATTAAGTATGGGATATATGCAGCCATACTGCTGAGTTGCTTCAAGGGCTGCTTGCCCCCAGTCTTGCTTGATAACTTCAATTTTGCCAGGGAAAGGTTGTTTTTTTGCTTCCCAGGATGAAAAGTTTTGAGTTGCAGCGTCTTGTAAGGCTTTTAATTTCTCAGGAGAAGAGATTGAATTTATCGTATTGACCATAATATTTAAGCGCCAACCCTCACTCCAAAAAAAAGGTTTATAGAACAGTTCCTTTTCTTGTTTACTGCAGACCTGTAAGAGTTTGGCCGCATTTGATTTGCTAGGTACTGCTGATTTAAAAAAAGAATTCAAGATAGCCACCTAATCAACAAGAGCACTAAATACACAATATATTAACATAATAGCAAATAAAAAGCATTTTTAATATTGGTCTATACTTTTATGAAGTTAATTGATACTTGAGAATAATCCCATGCCCATATTACACGTTCTACCATCTAAATTATTTGTTCAACGTGTCTTGTCAGAAATTAGGAGAACGCAATTTTCTGGAAAAGGTATTATTCAGCATACTCAAGCATATTTTAAAGATTCTGATGCGCATAAAGAATCTTTTAATACCCTGCATAGCGGTATTATTCATGCTCCAGATTTACTATACCGAGGCACAAGTGGTTTTCAGGAGGTTACCCCACTTTTGGAGAAAAATATTTATGGAAGAGAACCCAGGCCTATGGATAAAAATAATTACAATCTTGTAGAATATGTTCGAGACAATGATAATACGAATTTCCTTTCTTTTTCATCCTGCCCTGAAACTGTTCGGCCTTACGCTGTTGGACTATCTATTATTCCATCTTTAGGGAGTATTCTTGTCAACACATACCCCAAAGTAATTACGATACCACAAAAACTTTTATATTTTAAAAGCCCCATGATTGAGAGAGATATTACGCAACAAATAAACAACAGTGCTGAAGGTTCGAATTACCAACCAATCAAACCAATGCTAGCCGATAACAATGAAACAACAGCTATTCTTTATGGACCTAAAGGTGAGGACTGGCGACCTAAACCTTCAACCGATTTAAAACAAATCAATTTGCTTTATGGCGTGGGAAAAGCACTTGAATTATTTACCAATGCATCGCAACCGCTTTATGTTAATGAATGGATTAATGAAGATTTTAAAAAACGAGCTATTTCGGTTGAGGTCACATTAGGCACGCCAAACGACTTGCTTGAAATGACCCCGAATGCGAGGGATTTAGGTCTGTTGGCGGAAGGTGAGCGCTTCCTCACGATGGAAGATGCTTCTGCTATTTGGCGTAATAACAATTTCGACGACATAAAAGTACATGAGACTGTGTTTTTGTCGAGTGTACCTGAAACGATTCAAATAGGTGATGAAGCGGCATTGGTTGATTACATTAAGACTGAGAAATTGCCACAGGAAACAATACAAGCAGATCCTAGCGCACCGTTTCAAAAATAAATGCGTAAATGGTTATAATGCCACCACGAATTCAGGCAGCCTCTCTATACCCAACGCACTTCAAGGTGCGAATTTCACACCAGGTTTGTCATCTCCGCGTAGGCGGAGATCCATTATAAATGTACGCCCGTGTTGCTTTCAGGATGGATCTCCGCCTACGCGGAGATGACTGAATCTGATGCAAAGTTTAGGTGCTGAAAATTATCGGTAATTCTGTTCACCAGCGTAGATTTATATTCGGCAATATCTTTAAAGAAACTTAAAATTCCTTCAGTAAAATCAGAAAATGGTTAAGTCCGTAAACTGCTGTAAATTCGAGGTGGCTTTTTGAGTTAATAAGGTGCTTCAAAAAAGCCTCAATGCTCTCGCCATTTATCCACTTAGCCTCTGCATACTCAACATGATGGTCACGATGCATCTAAAAAATAGATTGCTTCGTCCTTGGGAAGGGTATTAAACTGATGATCTGGCAACACTTTTCTAGACAAATTTTTCATGGAATTATGCAGCCTGCCTTTCATACTCATCTGGTGACAAATAATTGTTAGCAGAGTGCATACGTTTACGATTATAAAATACCTCAATATATTCAAAAATATGTTGCTTAGCCTCCTCCCTGGTGTGAAATTTAAATTGGTGCGTCAATTCTACTTTTAGCGTGTGGAAAAAGCTCTCAGCAACGCTATTATCCCAACAATTGCCTTTGCGACTAATGCACTGAACAATCTTATGTCGTATAACGATAGCTCGATGACTTTTCTACGCATATTGGCATCCTCTGTCACTATGCCATAAAAGTCCTTTCGGAGGCCGGCGTGTTTTTAGTGCCATGATTAGCGCATCATTTACGAGGGGTGCTTTCATATGCCTATCTAACGCCCACCCAACGACTCTTCTAGAGAATAAATCAAGTACCACGGCCAAATATAGCCAG
This sequence comes from Legionella sp., assembly GCA_033791145.1. Taxonomy (GTDB): domain Bacteria; phylum Pseudomonadota; class Gammaproteobacteria; order Legionellales; family Legionellaceae; genus JAALKW01. The sequence goes on along the minus strand of JASJHH010000033.1, from coordinate 6,941 downwards.
CCCTCGGATGTCCATATGTAGGTAATATCGCCCACATATTTCTCATTGGGTTTAGAGGCAGTAAACTCTCTATTTAGCAGGTTTTTTGAAACCGGATTTTCATGCTTAGAATCTGTTGTAACTTTGAACTTACGCTTGGTTTTGCACACCAGCCCCTGAAGTTTCATTAAGCGCCTAACACGTCTTCGGCTCACCTGAAACCCTAGTTTAAGCAAACCTGTCCTTATGCGGCGAGAGCCATAGGTCCCGCGTCCCTCAAGAAAAAGAGCCTTTATCTCAACAGATAACTTGGCATTTTCTTCTGAGCGTGCTGAAGGCTTCCTATGTAACCAGCCATAATAACCTGCTCGACTAACACCAAATAACTCACACATTAAGCTAATGCTAAACTTATCCTGATGTTCTTTTATCCATGCATACTTCTTCACATTTGTCTGGCGAAGTATGCAGAAGCCTTTTTTAGGATATCACGCTCCTGTTTTACCCGTGACAATTCTTTTTTTACGGCTTTCAGTTCTTCATGAACTGAGGTGTGCGACGTAGTTGTGTGCGCTCCTGGATAGCACTTTTCTACCCATGTATAAAGTGTACTGGGATTTATGCCTAAATCTTTTGCAGTATTTTTTATTGATTGCTCTGACTCAAACGCTAACTGAGCTGAAGAGCGCTTGAACTCTTCGGCATAAGGGGCTGATTTTTTTCTACTCATTGAAATGACCTCCGAACTTAGGAATTAGTTTAAAGTTTTTGTCCGGATTAGTGTAGCCACATCAAATATAAGATGCTCAATGTTCTCCGACACGATGCTGGAGAACATTGATGACTAATTTGGACTAATGGAACAACTCAAGGAACATGATAATGGAAGAAAAAAAAACTAATAATCCCTTGCAGATAAATAAATTAACTGTGGTAAAATCTGATTATGAACCGCCAAGACTCATCGACCTGTCATGTTCCGACCCGGAAAATAACCCTGGCAAAGGATCAGACGGCGGAGCAAAAAGTCCCAGCCTAGCGGCCTCGTGACGGGCATTGTTGCAAATAAGACTAATAGTTGAGCGATGCAACAAAGCCAGTTTTATTTAAAAAAGGCTTAGACGGTTTAGGTAGCGCTGTTGAGATGTTAATTAATGAAGCGATGCGGATTGGAACAGCTCAGGGGGGCAAATCTGTATTAATCAGCCAAATCGCCATATAAATCATAATCATCACTGTCTGTAATTATCACCTTAGCAAATTCACCAAGTTTAAATTGTGGGCTCGGTGGCATATAAACCAAACCATCAATTTCAGGGGCATCTGCGGTACTTCTCGCAATTACGCGGTCTGCTTCAATCGCATCAATCAGTACGGTTTGATGCGTGCCAATTTTTTTACATAATTTATCACGACTAATATCCGCTTGTAGGCGCATGAAGGCATCAAATCGCTCTGCTTTTATCGCATCAGGAATGGGTGCTGCGAGGTCATTGGCACGGGCGCCTTTGACTGGTGAATATTGAAAACAACCGACGCGGTCAAGCTGAGCCGTTTTTAGAAAGCTTAAAAGCTCTTCAAACTCTTCAACTGTTTCGCCAGGAAAGCCGACAATAAAAGTTGAACGAATGGTCATATCAGGGCAAATGTTCCGCCATTTTGCAATGCGCTCGAGTGTGTTTTCTGCATTAGCAGGTCGCCGCATGGCTTTGAGTAATCGAGGGTTTGCATGCTGCAAAGGAATATCTAAATAAGGCAAAAGATTCCCGTTACGCATTAGCGGAATCACATCATCAACATGCGGGTACGGATAAACATAATGTAAACGCACCCAAATGCCGAGCTGGCTGAGTGCTTCACATAATTCATAAAACTGGAGCTTGCCTGTATCTAAGCCATACGCACTGGTGTCTTGTGCAATGACTAATAATTCACGCACGCCTGCAGCTTTAAGGCGCTTAGCATCCGCTAAAATATTTTGCAGTGGATAGCTTTGTAGTTTGCCACGCATGCTTGGAATAATACAAAAGGTACATTTGTGATTACAGCCTTCTGATATTTTAAGATAAGCATAATGCCTGGGTGTGAGTTTAATGCCTTCAGGGGGGATGAGCTGTGTAAATGGGTCTTTAGGGGGCGGCAGATGCTTATGCACGGCACGTACGACCTCTTCGTAAGCATGTGCACCACTAATATGTAGTACGTCAGGACAGGCTTTCTTGATAACATCAATTTTGGCGCCTAAGCAACCGGTGACAATTACGCGGCCATTTTTAGCCATCGCTTCTTGAATGGTACTTAAAGATTCTTCAACGGCTGAGTCAATAAAGCCACAGGTGTTAATCACCACAACACCAGCATCTTCAAAAGTTTGGACTAATTCATACCCTTGCGCACGAAGTTGCGTGATAATGCGCTCTGAGTCGACGAGCGCTTTAGGGCAGCCGAGGCTTACAAATCCGACGCGATGATTCATGATTGGGTTATCCATCTAATTAGTTCAAAAAAAGAACGAATTATACGAGAGTTTAAGAAGCCTGTCGAGTTTAAGGTTTTGTTTGATGTTGATGTTTGGATTTTTTTGAGGGCTGCTTAGATTTTTTTGGAAAAAAACAAAGTGCGTAATAATCTGAAACACCCAAATCATCTACTGGAAATTGCTCCCAATTGTCTTCTGTTGCTTCTAACATAAAGCCAGGGTTTGTTCTTAAGTCGGTTGATGCGCATACAAAAGCAGATTTATTTTTTTTTGTAACATAAACCATAAAATCGTAATGATTTTTTAATCTATCTGATGCAGATTGAATGGTGTTGTTATTGATAGCAAACGCATCGAGCATAAATTTAGAGTCATCTTTTAATTCATCGGATGCAACTGCAATGACTCTCCAATCTTTTTGTATAGCATTTAACATGTGCTTAGGATTATTTCTTAATGCTTCTGGTATCATATTTTTTTAATATTAATTAGTTAAATTGCTTTTGATGTATAAGTCATAATTTTTTTTAAATTCATCGCTATTTTGATAGTCGAGTAGCGCGAGATTTATTTTTTTTGTAAGCGCTATTTCTTCTGGATTAATTGCAATGGCAAATCCAAAACCAATCGGAAAAGGTTCACCAACGTTTTTAAATGCGCCGTCAGAATTACTGCTCCAGTAGCGAGCTTTAGGAAGATTTAATAGCGCGAGTGAAATTTGATTGTTATTTAGTGCATGAATAATACTATTATCTTGTTTAAAGGGGATAAGTTTGGGTTTTTTGATATCCATAAAGCGGACAGATCGCGCAAATGCCCCATCTGTTAAAACACCAATTTTTTTGCCATCGAGCTGGTCTAAATGAAAAGGCGGTTTAATGTTGGATTTATCAGTGCCAATAAATTGTGCTTGGCTGACCATATAGGGCATTGAGAAGCCTACAAGATGTGAGCGCTTCACTGTAATAATAATCCCGCCAATTGCAACGTCTGCTTTTTGTGCTTGAATTGAAGGTAGGAGTTCATCAAAATTCATTGGGACATATTCACAGCGGCGTTCGAGTTTTTGGCAAACATATTCAATAATTTCAATATCAAAACCATAAAAATTTTGATTGGCACTTCGCATAATAAAAGGGGGCGAAAAAGTAGTAATGGCAACGCGCAGTGGTGGATTTTCTGCGTGTATTGCATATGAAAAACATAAAATAAGACAAAAAACAAACCATTTTTTCATAATAGATCATAAGTCATTAGAGAGGCCTTATCTAAAGGTATAGCATAAAATTAGGAATCAAGGCCGTTTTCAGCTAAGTCTGTGAGTAATAATGCGGTTAATTCTGCGCGCTCAACCAAGCTATTAGTGATAATGAATTCATCTGAGCTATGAATATTGCCACCGCGCACACCGAGTGTATCAAGTACAGCAAGGCCGTCTTCAGCTAAGTTATTGCCATCACAGCATCCACCTGTATCTTGCCAGTTAATTACGAGGCCTTGACGTTTACCAACCGCTTGTAAGCGTTTAAACAAAGCTTTGCTTGCAGGGTTTATTTGTTTAACAGGGCGACCAAAAGTGCCATGTAAGCTGAGCTTATAATCATCACGCGCTAAATTTGTAATAATTCGCTCGAATTGTTCTGAAACCCAAGCTGCATCATCAGGATGCCCAATACGAACATCAATTTTGGCAACGGCTGTACCTGGGACTATATTCAGGGCTTCGCCGCCTTTGATTTGGCCGATATTAATCGTAATATTTTTATTGTTTTGATTGAGTTGATTGATTTGTATTAATGCCTCAGCAAGATAAGTAATGGCATTGCGACCCGCGTTAAAATCACGGCCTGCATGTGCTGATTTACCTGTTGCGACGAGTGTAAATTTTCCACTGCCTTTGCGGCTTCGTGCAAGTGTACCGTCTACTGTTGTTGCAGGCTCATACACTAAGGCGGCTTGATATTGGCTGCGAATTTTTTTAAAAAATGCACCGGATGCAGGGGAGCCTAACTCTTCGTCTGCATTAATCACAATATCCCAACCGATATTTTTTGCATGCGCTGTTTGTTCAAAAGCGGTTAAGGCATGCAATATAACAACTAAGCCACCTTTCATATCAGCAACACCTGGGCCATTTAAAACACCGGGCTTTATGGCTTTTATAGTTTGAAACGGATGGTTTTGATCGAACACAGTGTCCATGTGGCCACTGAGTAAAATACGCTGCTTAAGATGGGGCCGTTTACGAAGGTAAAGCAGTGCGCCTACTTCTTGAGTGGTTTCTTGACCTGATAGATTAATATTAGCGACAGGAGGAAGTGTGTGTGTTTCAGCTGTATCAACAAGCGGCATAAATGCGGTTTTTAATGCATCATGCATTGTAGCTAAGCCTAAAAGATTGCGGCTGCCAGAGTTAATTTCACAAAACGCATGTAGTTGTTCTAGCATAATTTTAATATCTAGATGCATGTTTGTATTCAGTAATAGGGTTTATTTACTCTACCACTACAGGTGGAAATTTGTCAGCATAATTTAGCGGGCGCGCACTAATCGCGAGTTGTGTCGCAGTTGCAATAGCATCATATGCTTCTAGATTTGAAGGTACACCGTTATCAGCATTTTCTCTGATTTCTGCACGTAATGGCAGTTGGCCAAGTAGTGTGCACTGATGCGCGCTCGCCAAAGCACTCGCACCGCCTGAACCAAATAAAGTACTGTGGTGTCCGCAAGCCGTACAAATATGTTCCGCCATATTCTCAACAATGCCTAAAACATGAATATTAGTTTTTTGGAACATGCGTAATGCTTTTTCAGCATCGTTGGTTGCAACGGTTTGAGGGGTTGTGACAATAATTGCCCCCGTAAGCGGTATTTTTTGAACAAGGCTGAGTTGAATATCGCCGGTTCCGGGTGGCAGATCTATGAGTAAATAATCTAAGTCATCCCATTTGGTTGCATCTAATAACTGAATCATAGATTTAGCAAGCATGGGGCCGCGCCAAATAAGCGGCATGCTTTGCTCGGTTAAATAACCAATCGACATAGCCTGAATGCCATGGGCTTGAATCGGTAAATATTTGTCGCCTTCGCATTGTACGGCAGCTGTACAACCTAATAATTGGGGAATGCTGGGCCCGTAAATATCAGCATCTAAAATACCAACACGCGCACCAAGTTTTGTTAGGGCTGCAGCAAGATTTACCGTGACGGTTGATTTTCCGACACCGCCTTTACCTGAGCCAATAGCAATCGTATTTTTAATGCCGCGCAGTTGTTTGCCGGGTAATTGGGTTAGATGTGATTTTATATTCATATAATATTTATTTGTATTAATTTTGTGTTAATTAAGCGCAGGTATTGTAACGCGTTTTGTCTCAGATTCCCATGCCCACTCAACCCAATGCGCATCTTCAAGATAATATAAACCGCAGCGGATGGGGTAGGTTGTGTGCTCACGCATATAATAAGCATAGCGATTCAGCTGTAATTGATATTGCTCTGTATTTTGTTCGCCTGTTTTAAAATCAATAATCCAACAAATGCCATCACATTCAAATACCCTGTCAATCACGCGTGTATTCAGACGATTATTTTCAAAGACAAGCAAGCTATATTCATTGTGTTCTTTGGGATGCTTTTGAATCATCCATTGACCACGTGGATGATGATATATCGCTGTAATCCAGGCTTTTATTTGTTGTTCTGCCGCTTTAAATTGCGCATCTGGCAGGCCAAGGGCACACAGCGCTTGGGTGCTTATTTGCCAGGGAATATCATGGATGCTTTTAGGATGATGCGTGCAAATCCACTCAAGCAGTTCATGCGTGATAATACCTAGCGCGCGTGCGGGTGTTAAAACAGGCAAAATAGAAGGGGGATTAACATTTTTTTCAGGTGCAGCAAACGGTGTTGTTGTATAGAAAGCATCAGGAAGATATGTGCGTTGTGGATACGTAGCAACCTGTGTTTGATAGGCTGTTTCTGTGCTGATAGATTCAAAAGGATAGTCTTTAAGGCATGCACGAAACGTATTATTTGTGATGGTTTCAGTATTATCTAGAAGATATAAACGTTGTTTCGCACGGGTTGCTGCAACATACAGTACGCGCTGTTGCTCGTATTTGTTTTTTTCTGCATCGAGTTCGCCTAAGTAATCATATAACGCTGAACGGTCATGATGCGCTGCATTCAAAGGTGAAATTAAAATCAAATCCTCTGTATGCTCAGAAGGCAAGGTTAACCAGCGTAATAAAGGCTTATCGGGTGCAGGTGCACGACGGCCCAGGCCTGGTAAAATGACGGTATCAAATTCAAGGCCTTTGGCTTTATGAATGGTCATGAGTTGTAGTGGGGCTGATTCGGTTTTTTTTGTATATAACTGCTCAAGTGCCTCTTCAAATAAGTTAAGTTCTGAAAGCAGTCCATCTTGTTCAAATTGTTCGAGCTTATCCCAAAAAGGCACTAAGTCTGCGATGTCATCAGG
>JASJHH010000032.1:0-18115 GCA_033791145.1 Legionella sp. | reverse complement strand
ATGGCACATGCTAATACGCGCTCAAATCCAGCTGAAGCCGCCTTACAAGGCCTTCAAAAAATACGACTGATACATGCACTTGGCTTCAAACAAGCCGTGCTCCCACCGCAATTGCGGCCTAACCTGCTATTTTTACATACATTAGGCTTTACAGGGTCTATTAGCAATCAACTCAATCAAGCTAAAAAACAAAATCCCCTTGCTTTAAGCGCTGCCTTTTCGGCATCAAGCATGTGGGCTGCTAATGCGGCCACTGTCGCACCCAGTTCAGACACACAAGATAAGCATGTGCACTTTACAGCTGCCAATTTAGTGCATCACCTGCACCGCCATCAAGAAGCTGATGCCTCAAGCGCTTTATTTAAAAAAATATTTTCTGATAAAAAATACTTTATACATCATAATATATTGCCTAAAACACCCTGTTATAACGACGAAGGCGCTGCGAATCACAATCGCTTAGCGTCCCATCATGGCGCTAAAGGCCTACATATATTTGTTTATGGCAAAACAGCCGGCGGTAAAGCTGCTACGCACTTTCCAGCACGACAATCTGAAGCCGCATCGCGTGCAATCGCAAGACAGCATTTACTTCATCCTAAACAAGCTTTATTTGTTGCGCAAAACCCTATCGCGATTGATGCCGGTGTGTTTCATAATGATGTGATAGCGCTCGCCAACGAATCTGTTTTTTTAGTACATCAAGATGCATTTTTAAATCAAAATAATTTTTTAAAACAACTTCAAAAACAAGCTGATTTTGATTTAAATATAATCCAAATCAATCATAAACAGCTTTCACTGAAAGAAGCTGTACAAAGCTATTTCTTTAATTCGCAGCTTGTTACGTTACCTAATACATCAAACATGGCTTTAATTGCACCGATGGAGTGCCAAACATCACCACGCGTGAGTCAGCTGATTGCTGATTTAATTTCAGATGCAAGCAATCCGATTATATCTGTGCATTATGTGGCACTCAAACAAAGCATGAAAAACGGTGGTGGCCCTGCTTGCTTACGCCTGCGCGTGCCACTCACCGAGATTGAGTTAAATGCCATGCATCAAGGTGTGTTAGTGACCAATGATTTACTGAATCAGCTTGAAGCTTTGGTTAACCAGCATTATCGTACTGAATTAAATGCTGATGACCTGGCTGATCCAATTTTAGTAGATGAAGCTTTTTTTATCTATGACAAAATGCTAGAAAAATGTGGGGTCAGACTCTGACCCTAATGCATTATTTCTCTTCGCGCATCTGGACCTGCCCTTTTTTGGTTATTCTGATTTTGTAGGTCGTATCACGCGTCGGCTTTAAGTTATCAGACTGCCATATGCATTGCCCGTTAGAGCAACCAAGCACAGTAACTCCTGTTTCATGCGTATCTCCCGTTAATTAAGCATCTATTTTGAACGCGCTGTTTTTCGCGGTAACATCACCCAATAGGTTCCTTTATTTTTCATGCGACCCGCAATGGCACCAGCTTCTGAGCCATTACCCCAAAATACATCACCTCGAACAGGGCCTTTAATTGCGCCGCCTGTGTCTTGAGCAATAAATAAACGTTTTAATGGCACTTGTTCTTTTTTATCTGCATCTGGGTTCGGTCTTGTCGTATTCAACCAAACTGGTGCACCGAGTGGCACGTAAGCTCTATCAACAGCCAAAGAATAGCCTGGTGTTAAAAACACCCCTTGCGCACCACGCGCTGCTGCTTTTTGTTGTTTTTCAAAAAAGACAAATGATTTGTTTTGATTAATGACTTCTAATATTTTATGTGGATTGTCTGCAAAATAAGCACGTATATTTTGCATAGACGCCGTATCAGAGGTCATCACGCCTTGCTTAATTAAAACACTCGCAATGGATGTATATGCCGAACCATTTTGCCCCGCATACCCAATAAATATTTGTTGGCCACTGGGTAATTTAATTAAACCTGAGCCTTGAATTTCTAAAAACAAACGATCAACATGATCTTCCAGCCAGACCAAAACAGGCGCAAACTTCTCAATCGCGCCTTGATTGATTTCTTCACGCGTATGATATGGATACACATGATGGCCATCAACACGACCAACCACTTTTCTGTCCGGTGCATCGTTGTCAAACTCACTTAATCGAAAAGTAACCCAATTACGCGGTAAGGCATAAATCGGTACCGTGTATAAATCTGTTCTTGTTAAACTGCCATCAATTATAGGCACATAATACCCCGTAAATAATCCTTCTATAGGTGCCGATTTTTCATAAAATTCACCAGGCGTAAACCAGGCCTCAAAAAAAGCTCTAATTTGTGTGTTTGATGGATTAGAAAGCTTTCGTGCTGCACGACATGCAGGATACCAATCGCTTGCTTTTAATGAAAAATATTTGCTCCCTACCGTTTTGTTGGCAGGTTGTCTTAAAAACACATCACAAGATATTTTGAATGTTTTGAGGGATGATGTTAAATCGGCTGCCTTCCAACCCGATAAAGCACTAAATGACTTAGCTTCTTTCCAGTCGATTTTAGGAGGCACTTTTTTGGGTTCTTCAGGTAATTCAGTCGGTTTTTCTATGGGTTTTTTTACGGGCTTTTCTATGGGTTTTTCTGTGGGTTTTTCTGTGGGTTTTTCTATGGGTTTTTCTACAGGAACCGACGGCTTTTTAATTTTTACGACCCAAATAGATGTTGCTCCAAGCATAAATGCAATAAACAAAAAGCGCATGATATGTATATGTTTTTTTTTCATGATTCCATCCAAATTTTTTCTGTAAAAACAGGTCTTAAATAAAAGCCTCTTGGCAACGTTGAAATTTTATTGCCATCCTCATCAAAACCGTAACACAATGAACGCGCATTTGCAGCCTTGGGTCGTACCTGTAAGTAAACGCCCATCCGCGCGTCAACATCTGCAAGCTGACCTCTCCCAAGCATAAAGCTTAAATCAGACCAATCTTTTTGAAGTATACTTTGATCTTTTAAATCAGCCGACCATAAAAAACCCCGTCCAATACGGCGATGTGAAAACGCAATGTGTTTATCTGCCTCAATTGGCAACCAAAGTACGCGTTTTAATTTTGAATAGCATTGAGATTTTTCCCAGGTTTCTTCGTGAATACTTAATAAATTAATACTGGTCACAAATGTTGATTCTATTGGTTTTCCTGTCGCTCCAATTGGTAGTGTTTTTAATTCAATCCCTAAGTGATGAAAATCAGGTTTTGCTGCATTGCCCGCCGTTGTTCCTAATGCCTGCTCAATTAAACTCCCTACAAAACCTTTTCGCTGAAGTGGATCTGTGGGCACAATAACAGAAAGACGCGCTGCAAGTGCTGCAAAACTTAAACCCTCTATTTCGCGACAACGTACTAATAATTCTGCTTCACTATTTGGTGTCTGGCGTTTCATGATTCTCTACTTCAATACGAAAAGGTGGAATCGGTGCTTGAATGCCAGCTGCTTTAAACTGCGCCATAATTGCAAGCAATACATCTGAACGCACTTCAACACGTGAATTTAATTGTATATTAATAAAATAACGCACTTCAAACTCAATTAATGCTTCATCAATATGTTTTAAAAACACTTGGAACGGCGGCTCTTTTAAAACCTCCGGCAGAATATCCAACACATCAAAAATCAGTTGTCTGACCAGTGCAGGATCATCCGAGCGATTGACTTTAATCGGTAACACCGTTCGAACCACACCATCTTGATGAGTCCAGTTTGTCACAGGCTTATTAAACGTTTCTGCATTAGGAATTAATACATCCATATGATCCCAAGAAGAAACACGCATAGACCGAATCCCAATATGCGCAACACGGCCCTCATATTCACCTAATGTAATCAAATCACCTTCTCTGACTGGGCGCTCAATCAAAAGCATCAAACCGCCTACGATATTGCTTGCAAAATCTCGTAAACCAAAGCCCATACCCACAGCAAGACCGCCGAGTACAATGCCCATACCACTTAAATCAACGCCTAAAACCCGTAAGAAAATAAAAACCCCAAACAAAATAACGGTGTATTGCGTAAACACAGAGACACTATTTCGAATAGCAGCATCCACTATTTTTCGGTACAACCAACGATAACAAAATTCACGGGTCCACTTTGAAAGCCAAATTAAAACCAATAAAACAATCAGTGATTCAATCATACTAAACAAAGTAATATGAACGTCTGAACCACTAAAAAGATGATGGTTACCTACCGCATAAATACTTGAGAAAATAGACACTTCTAAATTATCTTTGAATCCTCTAAGAATCACTAAAAGACTTAAGACTAACAGCCCGAAATGAAGCCATTTTTCAAGTGGCTTCACAAAAGCTTCAACCCATAACCAACCATTATGCAGTTTGGATACCATTTTTTCTGATAATAAATCTAAAAAATCAGTGAGTAATTCACGGAGTAAAACATAAATAATTAAAATCCATAAAAAATACGCCTGATAACGCGCTAAAATCCAAGCAAAGTGAATATAGCCCAGTAAACCAATCACAGCCGTTGTTAATAAACTAATCGGAATTAAAAAACTCAAAAAACCGAGTAAATGCCGAAACGGACGCTTATTCGCATGTAACCACAAATAAAATAATTCCGGTAAAATATTTTTACTTTTCCAAAGCACCCATGCAATCGCTAAAATAAACACCATAAACAAACGATTAAACACATCTTGTAATAGAAAAGACAACGGTAATTCTTGGCCTAAAATCATAAGCCCTGTCACCCATGCACCCATAAAAAAGAGCCATTTAAAACGGTGATATAAAGTCATTTCATGCTGAGGCTCATCGCTCACCCGCTCAAGTAAAGCAAGCCTTGCAATGCCATTTAACTGACGATAGACAAGCCAAATCAATAATAAATGCAAAAGCAATTGAAATTGTACAAACATCACTTGATTTAATAGCAAACTAATCATCAATAAAGCAGTCAGTGTAAATGGCAATAAACTTCGGTATAAGAGCAATAAAAAACCATCATATAAATGACCTGAAAAGCGAGAGCGTATTTTTTCTTGTGTGACATGACGCAAGAAGCGCCGCATTGCAAGAAAAAATACAGAAGCAGCAATCAATATACTCAAAAATAAAACATTAGACCATGTGTCTGCCCATAAATAATGCTCCATCGCTTTCACAAATAAGGCTTGTAAATACTGATAAAACTGAAAGGGAATTTGCGAGATTTGATGTATAATGCCACTGAATGCCACTTGCCTGTAATCTTCAAGCCCTTGCCGAGAAGCACGCTGCTTTTTGAGTACTGCTTGTTTTTTTGCTAATGCTTCTTCGGTGATAGTTTCTAATTGACTGACTGCTTGATTAAAAGTACTTATTTTTATATCTAATGCTTTCATGCTTTGTTTATCTGAATCACTCGACAAAATAATCGTTTCTGCTTTTAAAATAACTTGCATTTCAAGTAATGCATTATGTATCACGTTAAGTTGTGTTTCTGCGCGCGTATAGCTCTCTAGAACAGCCTCAAGCGATTTCACTTCTTGTTTTTTATTCAAAAATGCATAGTTTGCTTCAGCCAATGCAATTTCTAATTCTGCAAACATGATTTGATAGTTAATTAATAAAATTTCTTGGTTATTCAAAAACAAAATGCCTTCATGCTCGAGCCCTTTCATTTCTGCTTGTAATCCTGATTTTTTTTGTTGCTCAAGCGTTATATTTTTTTCATATAAACTCGCACGTTTTTCATCAAGCGCTGCAATCGCTGCTTTTTTTGATTGACGGGTCTCGGTTTTTTCTTTGGCCGCCTCCCACACAGCCAGCTGATGCTCGCGCGACACTAATGCTTTTTTGTATTGCGTAGCAAGCGATAAATTCACTTGTATCAGCTCAATGGCTTTATCATTAATTTGAATCAATGCGCGCATTTGATTCACTGACGCTTGAAGCAGTAATGCTTCAGAGGTACTTGCAAAAGATTGCTGGGCTTTTTTTAGGCGTAATTTTAATTCGTCTTGCTTTTTTTTCTGACTATATGAAAATGCATTTAAGACTTCGAGCTTTGCGGTAATCAAGCGCTGCTGTACAATAACCCATTTTTTTTGTTCTGCAACAGTTGCACGTGTAATGGGCTTAGAAAAAGAACGTAAGTTACTGTTCGCAACCGTCAAATTTGCTTTTTCTGCCGAAAGATATTCGATTAACTTACTCGGCGTGGTGTCTTCTGCCGCCGAACCAAGTACGCTCCAAGTGAAACAAAGGCCAATTAAACCAAACTTCAGAAACAAAAAAAACGGGTGTTTTTTGCTCATACTTTAAGCCTATTTAATGGGTTTTTTTGCTTGCATCACCCCAAGTGAGATAACTAACTTTAAGGCATCATCAATGCTCATGGAAAGCTCTGTTGCCGAAGATTTTGCAATCATCATCAAAAACCCTGACGTTGGGTTAGGCGTTGTGGGCACAAAAATAGACAACATTTCTTCGCCTGTGTGTTTACACACTTCAGGATTTGCAACCCCTGTTTGAAACGCAATGGTCCAAAGCCCTTTACGTGGATATTCTATCAGTAAAACATTTCGAAACGCTTGGCTATTACTCGAAAAAACGGTTTCCATCACTTGCTTGGTTGCGCTATAAATCGAACGCACCAAAGGAATTCTATCTAATATCGCTTCGCTCCAACGCATTAAGCGCTGCCCCAAAAAATTAGTGGCGATTAATCCTGTAACAAATAATAATGCCAACGATAAAACCACGCCAAATCCTGGAATATGAAATCCAAACAATTGTTCTGGCTGATAGGCATCTGGTAGCAAAGCCATAGATTGATCGAGCAAATCAACAATAAAACGCAATATAACCAGGGTTACAATCACAGGCAACCAAACCACAAGCCCCGCTAATAAATAACTGCGTATTGATTTGGTTTTCAATCTTTACTCCCTGTAGTTTTTGCTTTTTTTTCTGTTTTTTTTGTGTCTGGCTTTTTTTCTGATTTTTGCTCTGATTTTTTTTCTGGTGCTTTAGGTTTATCTTTAAAATCCGTCACATACCAGCCAGTGCCTTTGAGCTGAAAACCAGCTGCTGACACTAATTTATCCACGGTATTTTTACCACATTCAGGGCATTGTGTTAAAGGCGCATCACTCATTTTTTGTAATTTATCAAACGTATGGTTACAGGCACTGCATTGGTATTCATAAATAGGCATAATTTCACTTCAAAAATCAATCAAAAATAATTAGGTCGTTTATAGCATCTTTTGTAATCTCTGCCAAATCATCAATCACTGTTTTACTGCTTGTGAGTGGCGGAAACCAATATATCGTATTACCTAGTGGTCGTAATAATGCCCCGCGTGCTAATGCCGCACGTGATACTGCGCGGCCTATCTGCTGATTATCGGGCGTGATTAAATCACCTGCAACCATCCCCCCGATTGATCTAATATTTTTGATGCGTCCGGTTGCTGCTGCTACCTGCTCAAAGCAGCGTTTCATATATACACCCAGTGCTTTGGCTTTCGCGTTAATATCAATCTCTTCCATATAATTCAACGTCGCCAACGCTGCAGCAACACCAAGCGCATGGCCTGTGTACGTGTGTGAATGTAAAAATGGATGGTCTGGATTATTATCAAAAATATTATATATTTTAGCATCAATTAACACACAACTCAGCGGCATGGTCCCTGCTGTTAATGCCTTAGATAAACAAATTAAATCAGGATTAATATCTGCATGCTTTGATGCAAGCATCTCTCCTGTTCTGCCTAAACCTGTCATGATTTCATCAGCAATTAAATAGCACTTGTTTTGTTTTGCCCAGGCACTTAAGCGCTTTAAGAAATCAGCGCTATAAATCTTCATACCCCCGGCACCTTGTAATATCGGCTCAACAATAATTGCACATACACGAGATTTTATTTTATTTAACTGCGCCTCGATTTGAAGCCAAATTGCGCTACAATCTTGCCATAAAGCATCATCCTCGCCAGACACATACGGCAAATCACGTAGCACATGACAAGTTAGCCCCATGCCTTCATAAGGTGCTCTATAACACCCAACATCACTCACACTTAACGTTGCAATGGTCTCACCGTGATAGCTATTTGAGAGCGTCACAAACTCAGAGCGCTCAGGTTGGCCTTGTAACTGCATGGCATGCAACGCAAGTTTTAATGCAATCTCAACAGCTGATGAACCATCGCTTGCAAAAAACACATGCTGCTTGTCTGTAAGTGCTGTTAATTTCTCGGCAAGTTCGACTTGTTTCGGATAGGTTGTATTGGCGCCAATCACATGCTCAAAGCATTCAAGCTGTGCTTTGATTGCATCCATCACAGGCTTTGGCTGATGCCCAAGTGCTTTACACCACCAGCTTGAGATGGCATCAATCACAACCCCTTGATTCGTATATAAATAACTGCCTTTGGCGCGCTCAACCACCAATCTTGGGATACTAACCTCTGAATTAAGCGGCGTGCACGGCGGCCAAATATGTGCCGCATCTTTTATTAGTAAATTTTCTTGGTTAACCATTTTTTGTTTTTTAGTTGACAATAATATGGAGCATATTATCATGATGCGCATCACATCCAAATAAAAAATAAATATAATTATGATAAACCTTGAAGCTGTCAGCGACATTTATACCAAACCTTTTCTTCAACTCTTATACGATGCACATACGATTCATCGTGAGCACCAACCAGCTAATGCCATCCAAATGGCAAAACTTTTAAGCATTAAAACAGGTGCATGTCCTGAAGACTGTGGCTACTGCAGCCAAAGTGGACATAACAAAACCGAGCTTAAAAAAGAAAAACTCATGTGTCTTGATGACATACGCACGGCAGCAGAAAAAGCCAAAGCTGAAGGCGCAACGCGTTTTTGTATGGGCGCTGCTTGGCGTTCTCCACCTGAAAA
Source organism: Legionella sp. (assembly GCA_033791145.1). Classification (GTDB taxonomy): domain Bacteria; phylum Pseudomonadota; class Gammaproteobacteria; order Legionellales; family Legionellaceae; genus JAALKW01. Next base: position 9,214 of record JASJHH010000032.1, on the reverse strand, counting down.
AGCCATGCCAGACATCACCAAAATTATTCAAGAAGTAAAATCTATGGGCCTTGAGACCTGTATGACACTCGGCATGCTCTCAGACGCCCAAGCCAAAGCATTAAAAACCGCAGGTCTTGATTTTTATAATCATAATATAGATACATCCCCTAGCTATTATCAAAAAGTCTCAACCACACGTACTTTTTCAGATCGCTTGGATACCTTAAAGCGCGTTCAAGATGCTGATATTCAAGTGTGCTGTGGCGGCATTTTAGGGCTTGGCGAAACCCGTGACGATAGAATTGAATTTTTACACGCACTCGCAAATCTTAACCCACCGCCTGAAAGCGTCCCAATTAATAAACTCATGCCTGTAAAAGGCGCGCCACTTGGCAACTCGCCTGAAATTGAAGGCCTAGAGCTCATCCGTACGATTGCAACCGCGCGTATTTTAATGCCTAAAAGCAAGGTGCGCTTATCTGCAGGGCGCACCAGTATGTCGGATGAACTACAAGCCATGGCTTTTTTTGCAGGGGCAAATTCCATTTTTATGGGCGACCAACTCCTAACTACCCCGAACCCCAAATCAAACCAGGACGCGATTTTATTTGAAAAATTAGGGCTTTATGCTGAACACTAAACTTCAGTCTTATATTAAGCAACTTGATACAAAGCATTTGAAGCGCACACCAAGCCTCCTTGATTCAAATCACCTTAATTTTAGTAGCAATGATTATTTAAATTTAGCCAATCATGAGCAGCTAAAACTAAGCTATCAAGCAGGCTTTGAGAAATATCCAGCCGGCAGTACGGGATCTATGCTCGTTTCTGGCTATCATGAAACACATGAGGCGCTTGAAATCGCTTTTTCTGATGCACTCAAAGTTGATAGCGCCCTGCTCTTTCCTTCAGGCTATGCGGCTAATTTAAGTATTATGCAGCTGCTTGCAGCGCTTGATATCCATGCCTTAATTGACAAAGAAGTGCATGCATCTATCTATGATGGCTTAAAACTTGCTGGTGGCAGCTACACGCGCTATAAGCTTCAACCTAAAAAAAGCATATCCCAAAATACACTGCTTCTTACTGAAAGCATTTTTAGCATGAGTGGCAGAACACCTGATTTTTTAGCCCTTGCAAAGCAATATCCACTGATTATTGATGAGGCACATGCTTTTGGTGTGCTTGGCCCAAAAGGCCTCGGTCGTGTTGCAGCACATAAGCTGACAAGCACTGAAGTACCACTTCGTGTGATTCCACTCGGTAAAGCACTCGGCGCATCAGGTGCAATTGTTGCCGGCGATAAAGACTGGATTACTGCGTTATTACAAACCGCACGGCCTTTGATTTATTCAACCGCCATGAGTCCTGCACTCGCCTATGGCTTGCTTCATGCGTTTAAAATCTTACAACATGCAGATACAGCGCGTCACACACTACAACAAAATATTTTGTGTTTTAAACAGCATATCAAACACTCGCCGCTTAATTTTCAAGACTCAGACACGCCCATTCAGCAACTCAAACTCGGCTGCCCTAAAAAAGCCCTCATGTGCGCCTTACAGCTTCAAGCAAAAAATATTAATTGCATTTCGATGCGAGAACCAACGGTGAGACGCGCTGAAACCGGTTTACGTATTGTCTTAAATAGCAGCCATACAACTGATAACATTCAATATTTATTTGAGAGTTTGCATCAATGCTTAACTTAATTAAACCAACATCAACAACAGGCCAAGCGTTATTATTGCTACATGGCTGGGGCTTTGATCATCATATTTGGTCTGATTTTTTGCCGCGCTTAAATCAGCACTATCAAATTTATCAAATCGACTTACCTGGATTTGGTGAAACACCTTATATGCCCTGGGACCAATTTAAACAGCAGTTATTTCAACAGCTGCCGAGTCAAATTGCTTTATGTGGTTGGTCACTCGGTGGTTTAATTGCAACGCGATTAGCACTCGAGCATCCTGAACGCTGTTCGCATTTAATTAATATAGCCTCATCCCCTTGTTTTGTTGCTTTAAATCACTGGCCTGGCATTGAAAGCTCACAGCTGGATTTGTTTTATCAACAACTCGAATCCAATCCTGATCAAATTCTCGAACAGTTTATTGCTTTGCAAATGCCTAAAAAATTACAAAGTAATATTAATATTCCCAAAACATTTAATCTTAAAGGCCTTAAAAACGGCCTTAATATTTTAAAAAATTGGGAGTTTAGAAAAACACTACATACCCTAAATATGCCAACTGCTTATTTATTCGGCCGGCTTGATAGAATCGTCCCTGCGAGTACTATCACGACCATGCAAACAAATTATCCGGATTTTAACTATATGCTAATCCAAAAAACAGGTCATATGCCTTTTTTAACGCATCCAGACATATGCTTGAATTTTATGCTTAAACTAACCCAGAGCTCTTAATATGCAGCGCTATTTCATCATTGGCACAGACACAGATTGCGGAAAAACCTATGTAACCTGTGAGCTTTTAAAGCAATCAAAAAAAACAATTGCGATTAAGCCGATTGAAAGCGGCGGTACGTTTGATGCTGACTTGCTTGCAAAACATCAGCCTCATTATACGAAGCCTTTATCGCGATATAACTTTGAACCTGCCATATCCCCTCATCTTGCAGCTGCTGAGGCCAATCAAACCATTACGTTTGATGCGCTCGATACATTTTGTGATGCGCCAGAATTTGAGGCTTATCAAACGCTGCTTATTGAAACCACAGGGGGGATTATGTGCCCGCTTAATCACACGCAAACCTGGCTTGATTATTTAGCCTACAAAAAAGCGTCTGTAATTTTTGTTGTCGGCATAAGGCTTGGGTGTTTAAATCATGCGCTGCTCACAGCGCATGCACTCAAAACACATCAAATTAGCTGTGCAGGTTGGATAGCGAATATCTGCGATCCGAATATGTCGCATATTGCAGACAATATTGAAACACTCAAACTAAAGCTGCCTTATCCGAAACTAGCAACCGTTACGTTTGAAACAGCATTCGATACATCATCTTCTTCAACTTTAGCTTCAGTTGTTGCTTGATATAAATTCATAGGAAGATAAAGCAACCTGTTTCACCCCCCATACAAAAGCTTTGAATATCAATCAGATTGATCTACAGCACAATATGTATAATTTATACTATTCGAGCTTTTTGCGTCTGGTTTATTGCAAAATTATTTTGTTAGAAATTTTGGTGATGACCCCTAACTCAAAAAGCCACCTCGAATTTACAGCAGTTTACGGACTTAACCCCTTATAAACCATTAGCAACCATACGATTTGTAGGATCAGCTTCATCAACTTCATTAGCTTCATCAGATGCCTTGGGTTTATATTGATCCTTAAATTTGTCTAATGCTTTAACTAATGCACCTCTTTCTCGGCAGGTATCCCTAAATATATCAATACCTTCTAACAACCAAAAGCCTCCGAGCAGAGGACCCAATACCCCCATAAATACAGAAACAGCCTTAGTAAGAATTAAAGCAGGAATAGTCGTTGGTATAACAACAACCCAATAAAACCAAGCGCTTAAAAGAAAGAGTGAAGTCAGTAGCAATGCCGATAAAATGTATTTCGCACCACGCATTCGATTAGACCAATTAGGATGTGGTTTTAGTTGTTCAATCGCTTTTTTAAGCTTTTGATAATTATCATCTTTATCTGCTTGGGTAGTTGCTTTATCTAACGCCATAGTATAACGCAAAGCAGGTAAAATGCGGAGTAGAACATCAATTTTTTCTGCTTTAGGACCCAGCGTCTGCATCTTATGTTTAAGCCATTTAGAATATGGCTTTAAAGCATCAGAAAGCGCTACATTAATTTCTGATGCTTCAGCCTTAACCTTAAAATAGTTTTCAATATATAAAAAAGTTTTTTTCTCATTCAAATAAGGAGGAGAAGGAAAAAAAGTATAATCTGGCATATAAACACTTCACTTTACTGAAAATCAATCGAAACATTTTAACCCACATAGATCAATTAATCAACTCATAGCTATAAAAGACGTATCTTTTTACTTGACCTTCCTTCTTCAGCTTCAGTCTGTTCACCTGCTTCTACTGTCGCTACTATTCTTTCTAGGTTCTGTGCACCTAACTAACTGAGCACTTATCTCATCCATAAAATAAAAGACGCATATGCTAAAAAACCAGCAAACGAAGATGCTTTTTTATCAAAACGAGAAAAAACTCTTCGAAAATGCTTTATTTTATTGAAAAAACACTCGACTAAGTGACGCTCTTTATAAATATCTTTATCAAATTTACGAGGCTTTTTCCTATGTGAGCGAGGAGGTATCACGGGAGTGCATTCTTGTGATTCGATTTGATCAACAAAGGCGTCCGAATCATATGCTTTATCTGCTAAAATATGAGCATTTTTAATACCTTCAATCAAGACAGGGGCTTGCGTAATATCATTACGATGACCTGGGGTTAATGTAAAACGAACAGCTTGCCCCAAAGCATCAACGACAGCATGGATCTTCGTGGTAAAGCCTCCTTTGCTTCGCCCTAAAGCTTCTCGTTCATGTTGATTACGTTCATATCCTGCGGCACATGGGTGAGCACGAATAATCGTTGCATCAATCATGAACCACTCGGTATCACAGTCAGATGAAAAAACATCCAGCACATCTGTCCATACGCCTTTGCGACACCATGACTCATAACGTTTATGAACACTTCGCCATTTTCCATAATAAGCCGGTAATTCACGCCATTGGGCACCAGTTTTTAAAATAAAATGGATTGCCTCAACAAATCTACGTGTTTTTTCCTCTGCTTTTACCCTTATTTTGGGGGATAGACGTAAAATTTTGTAAAATTTTTGCCAATTTTCAGCACTAATGTAATACTTCTCCATGGTAACGCTCCTTCCTTAGACAGTCGGAACGTTACCATATTTTTTTGTGCTCAGTTAGTTAGGTGCACAGAACCTAGTGCTGTGCTTACTTCTTCTCTTACTTTGATATCATTGAACATTGATGAGCGATGTAATGCATGATGCATTTGCTTAGCACTAGATATTTGTGCTTCTTCTGAATTAGGCAAACTCAAAAAATCAGCAATAGAACGAGACATTCTTTGTTGAATGCCTTGTTTTTCACAAAAAATATTTTCTTTTTCGGGATTATTCGGTGAAAGTATAAATAAATCTTGGCTGATTAATTTAACTTCAACATCATCTGTTGCAGTCTCAAGGATTTGAGCCAATTGTGAAATAGACGAAATCGCTTCGCCATTAACACTTTCAACAACATTTGCGCCACATTCAATCCCCAGTGAATCCTCAGTTTCAAGGACTTTAACTAAATAAACAAACTGTCTTCTTTTATCTGATATTTTTGAGCTCATATGATAATTCAGTTCATCAGGACGACCCGTTGTATTACGACAACCATTTCTGACTGCGTCATGGGCAAAAACATAATGAATATCTGGTACGAGAAATACAGCTCCATCTGTATGAATATAATAAGGTAAGGCTTTGTTTGGCTCGTTTGTGAGCAAATATCCATTATCATATTGATAATTCAATTGAACGAGTATATTAATTTGTTCTCTTTCGTTTGTTTCTATATTAAGGCGCCAAACAGTAAATTCAGCCGACTCACCTAAATCTTTCGTGCTTGCAATATATGCTTTAATTGAAATTTCAGCACAACCATACGTTATATTTCCATCTGATTTCACTTTCCTTCCATCAATTTCTAAAATAACATCACCAGCAATGAAATGCTTATTAATGAATGAACGACTGGTTGATTTTGTAACAAGCACACCATATTGCCCTGTGGCTGTATCTGTTGAGCTTAATTGGTACTTGTCTCGTAATTTTTGTTGTTGCAATGACTGCATCATAATTTCTAAAGACGGAAAGCTGACCGTTTGTCTATACTGATTATTTTCAAACCTAAGATATTGTTTAATAAACTGAGCCATTATTTTGCTCGGTATCACATAACCCACATTTTGTGCGCCACCTTTTAACCCACTCGAAGTAATACCAATGATGGTTTCAGGCTCTTCTTGTGTCATCGCTAAACCACCGCTGCTTCCATGATTAATAGCCGCATCAATTTGAACTCTCAATAAAGGCGCCCCGTATGTAATATACATTGCATCTTCTGTACGAGAGACACTACCTTGTGTTAAACAATAACCCGTACCGCCAGTGGGAAATCCATGCGTAGAGACTTTCGTGCCTGGCATTGGAATTGTCTCTACGTCTAAATTCTTATACTGAACCAATCGTTCAAATTGCTCCTTTTGAGCTTGTTTTAATTCTAGTATGGCTAAATCACATGAGTGATTCGTGTAAACAACGTTGACTGGGAATTGAATGGAAGTGCCTTCAACAGTTAAATAAACTTGCGTGTGCCCTCTAACAACATGCTCATTGGTTAATATAAAATTTCTTTCGTTATAGCTAATTAACGAAGCAGATCCTGTGACGTTCGTACTTGGTTGTTTCCTCCATGGCTCAACATATGAGATGATTTTTTTTGAACAATGTACTTTTACGACAGAATAAGGCATATAATTCTCTTCACTTTGATCAGTAAAATATGCTCTAGATATTACCATGGTGCTCTATATTCATCAACAAACTCCTTCCAATGGATTCTCACTCATTGAGCTCCTATGTGTGCTTAGCTTAGTTGGCCTGCTCACAACGCTCGCTTACCCAAGCTATACAAAGCATTTAGCGCATGCGAGACGCATAGACGGCCAAAGCGCTCTGCTTGATTTAGCAACTCGCCTTGAGGCACATCACATGCATCAAAACACTTACGAGCATCTAAAACCAAACACAAGCACCTCACCTGGTGGTTGGTATCAACTTAAAATAATACGCGCAACAAAAAATAATTATATTTTAGAAGCCTCAGCAATCGGCCCACAGGCCAAGCTTGATAGCCAATGTAAGTCTTTAACGCTTGATGCGAACGGCCATGAAGGCCCCCAAGCATCATGCTGGTAAATTAGCTTTTTATGTGTAATTTGAAGATTTTTTGTTTTTCTTGTAGAATAAGCAGCTTATTTTTACAAACTAGGTTGTACTTTTGAAGCTCAAATTACTAGCCACAAGTTGCTGCCTATTACTGCTTTCACTCTCGCCTCTTGCGCTATACGCATCACACAGACAAGCTACACCAACTGTTTGGGACGTGTTACGTAAGCAGTTTAAATTAGATCACAATGTCAATCGCCAAGAAGTACAAGCACAGCTTAAATGGCTGATTAAACATCCGGATTATCTCAAACGGTTCGCACAGTCAGAGCCGTATATGTATCATATTTTGTCTGAAGTTCGAAAGCGTAATTTACCCGGTGAAATTGCCCTTGTTCCGATTATTGAAAGCGCATACGACCCCTTTGCTTATTCTCATGCGGGTGCTGCAGGGCTTTGGCAAATCATGCCAGAAACAGGCACCGATTTTGGCCTAAAAAACGATTGGTGGGTCGAGCCAAGACGTAGCGTCACCCCTTCAACAGAAGCTGCACTCAAATATTATACCTATTTAAATAAATTTTTTAGTGGTAACTGGCTGCTCGCATTTGCAGCTTACGATTCAGGCGAAGGAAACGTCTCGCGCGCTGTTCGACGCACAGGGAAAACAAGAATTAACGCATCTTTTTGGGCTTTAAAACTCCCACAAGAAACCAAAACCTATGTACCGCGCTTACTTGCCCTTGCTGAAATTATTAATCATCCCAACCGCTATCACATCGAGCTGCCTAATTTATTATACAAGCCATATTTTGAAGAGGTTGAGATTGGCCAGCAAATTAATTTAAGTCATGCAGCAAAGCTCGCGGACATGTCTTACCAAGACTTTATCCAATTAAACCCAGGCTATAACCGTTGGGCAACTGCGCCTTATGCACCTTATAAGCTCCTTTTACCGGTTGAACACGCAAAAAGCTTTATGAAGAGCCTCGCGAAACTTCCTTCAAACGAAAAACAAGGTTGGTCACGCTATAAAATACACGCAGGCGAAACGTTAAGTGAACTCGCTGAAGAACATCGCACAACCGCTGCGGTGATTAAAAACTTTAATCACTTAAAATCTGACATGCTGAAAAAAGATCAATACGTACTTCTGCCTAACCCCATACAAATCACACCAACAAACAAAACAGCACTGACAATTCCAGACCCTAATATCCCTAACAAAAATACTTACAAAGTCGTTCATATCGTACAAAAAAAAGATAGTTTTACAACGCTCAGACAAAAATATGGTGTGTCTGAAATCGATGTACGTGCTTGGAATCACTTAGGCAATGATCATGCCATTCAGCCTGGTCAAGAGCTCCTGATTTGGAAAAGTCAAAATGCCGGTCGCTATATCGTCAAAGCAGGTGACAGCTTAGGTCATATTGCAAACCTGCATAAAGTACCCATGAAAAAAATATTGGCATTAAACCCAGGCATTAAACAAAACTTGATTAAACCTGGGCAAAGCATTCAATTGAGTTAGAATCAAATTTTGTATGCTTTCTTAACCAATTTGGGATTAGTGTACTACTCTTTGAATTGAAGCCAATAATAAACAGTGAGGATCTAATGACGAACACAACTTCAAATTTACATCGAAGCATGCCGACAATGACTCTGTTTCTTGCCATCGCTCTCCTTTCAGGCACCGCAAATGCGGCAAATCGCACAAGCAACTCATTACAGTGTGCAGGGAACCAAGGTAACGCATGCTACATCGCCTGTGGTTCAGATGGTTTCTTTCAATGAGTATCACCCTGGTGATCCTGCTGTGAGTTGTAGCCATAGTACAATGGTAGGCTCATGCTCATCAGACGCTAAGAACCTTTCGGCGGACCAGTGCTCTGAGGTCAGTAGCGTGTCCTGCACAAACTATAAAGCATCAAACGCACCGAACACAATCAATTGCGACACCTAGCAAAAGCATGGTGGAAAATTTGTAACTCCCCACGTCATCCCGAGCGCAGCGAGGGATCTCCTGAATGTGGCACAGTCTTTAACATAATGAAGGATATAAATCATTCCACTCAGGATTTAAGGTGTTAATCAGAGCGTCTTTTTTTTTTCGTGACCAAGCTTTAATTTGTTTTTCTCTTGCAATAGCAACGACAATGTTCTCACATGCCTCATAATATACCAGATATTCTACATTATATTTTTTAGTAAACCCTTGTACCAGTTTGCTTTTATGCTCATAAATA
>JASJHH010000031.1:0-3426 GCA_033791145.1 Legionella sp. | reverse complement strand
CATATCAGGAGGATATACTGTTGGTCGACCTATCTTCTTTTTCGTTTTGGGGTGTTTGTTTTTTAAATTGTACGAATTAAGTAAACGAGTTGCGTGTTTTTTGTGAAAACCACTGGATTCACATAATTCATTTAATATTTTACTCTTTTCACATCGATTTGCTGTCTTATAACGTTTCGACAAGGTGCTTAAATAAAGATCCATTGATAGCTTCCCCATACCATATCCCTTTTTTTACCTTCGGTAACATTTATATTGAGGCAACGAATCGAAAATTTCCTACTTTGGGTAACATTTTTAATGAGGCAACTCGAGCTTTCCTGTGTCGTTTGCGAGATGTTTGAAAGAGACCTATAATTAAATTTAACTAGATTTCATAAGGATATGAAAATGGGTGATAAAAGTCATTTGCTAGCTGATATTATCAAACTTGGTTTTGATTCACTCAAAGGGGTATTTGATGATATTAGTAATGGCATCACCATCACGGATGAGTCATCAAAAATACTTTATGTGAATCCTGGGTTTACGACAATCACAGGATATTCTCGTAAAGAAGCACTCGGAAACAATCCTGGGATGCTTCATTCTGGATTACAAGATAAAGCTTATTTTGAAAAAATGTGGCAATCAATTACGACAAAAGGTCGTTGGTCAGGAGAAATTTGGAATCGTCACAAAAAAGGGCATTTAATTCCAGAATTTCTAACCATTACTCAAATAAAAAGCGAGGCGAAAATATTTTATATTGCCGTTTTTTCTGATATTAGTGTTTTAATTGAAAAAAACAAAGAAAAATTAAATTTAGCTTTAACCGATCCATTAACACACCTTCATAATAGAAACTTTTTAAAAGAAGGCTTTAAATATATTACAAACCAATACAATAGAGATGAACATGGCAAAAGCGACTCTAAAAATCAGGTTGCATTGTTATTTGCAGATGTTAATAAATTTAAATTAATCAATGACAATTATGGCCACTTGGCGGGTGACGAAGTATTAAGTTTTATCGCCTCTGCAATTAAAAATGCATTGCGAGAAGTCGATGTAGCGATACGCTATGGCGGAGATGAATTTGTTGTTTTACTGAATAAAATAACAAAAAAAGAAGAAATTATAGATATTTGTAATCGTATTAATCAAACATTAGCAAAACCGCTACATTATGAAAAGCATGATCATTTTGTAAAAATAAATATAGGTGTTGCTTTGTATCCTAGTGAAGCCACAACACTAACCGACTTAATTAAAAAAGCAGATGATGCGATGTACCATGCAAAGCAAAGTGGCAGTCAGTTATGTTTTTCGAAAGATTTGTAAATTTGGTGTTCCAGAGAGGTTATTACTCAATTTTAATTGTTTTAAACTGCTCTGGAACAGCTTCTTTTAACAAGGCATCTATTCTAGATGCATAAGGCTCATATAAAAAAGGCCGACGCGGAAAAATCCTATCATTTATCCAATACTCAGACCATTGTTCAGTGCTGTTAATACAATCTTTAGCGAAATGTTTAAGTGAAAATTTTTCCTCAATCTGTATACATCCGCGGATAAAGACATCTAAGTAGGATTGCACAATTGGATAGTCAGCTGAAGGCGCTTGTGGTTCTTGGGTTGATATATAAATCCAAACTTGTTTTTGATCCGGAACGGCAGTAGTGGAAAGCTTTAACCGGTCAGCACTTAATTCTTTCCTGCAGTATATCACTTCTCTTTTGTCATATTGTTGAATCTGTTTGGGATTGCTTAGTCTATAGATAACGCCATTAAACATGGCCGATGAATCTTCAAATACAGATAAGTAGGTTGCATTCACCCCAGGTAAATTGCCATGAGCCGACCAACTTCGTTGATAGCCTTTAATTAAAGCAGGAATATTATCTTCAGCTGAAGCGTCAGTTCTCTTTTTTGATTGTTCATCAATTAAACTGCCATAGCCAACGATATATTGTGGGAGTAGGGGGTTAATTTGGGGATGACAATTTACAGCAAAAGCTAAGGTAAAAAACGGCTTAGAGAACAATAAAAAGACTAAAACTAATTTATTCATACGTTTACCATAAGCTATGTTTAAGTGGTGTCCCAGAGAGGATTCGAACTTCTGACTTGTCCTGATTTTACTTGAATCCCAGATAGCCCACAACCTCTTTAAAATACAAGCGATTTTTAATTAAAGTTCTTGCATAACCGCGTAAATTGATTGAAATCCGGACAAGCCGGGTGGCGTAGGCGGGTGGCTAAGTGTTAGTGGGTAATGCTAGATTTAAGACTTACAATCCTTCGCTACGCTCTGGATGACGTGCCTGAGGAGTTACGTTTTTTGGCAAGGATGTCGATGAAGTTCGAACAAATAAAAGATGAAGCACCCGAAGGGTTTCGTAGACTCACAGGCATTAATCCAGGGGGGCAAATCTGTTGTTTAATCATTTGACCCCCGGAAGTTTATACTTACCCCTTGAAATTTAAACACTTGCCCTCATATTCAATATCAAGTTCAAATAAATTCAAATTTAATTTTTGATATAAGCAGGAGAGTATTCTTATGGCAGCTGAACAACAAACGATGGGGTTTCAAACCGAAGTTAAGCAAATTTTAAATTTAGTGATTCATTCGCTGTATAGCAACAAAGAAATTTTCTTACGTGAATTAGTATCTAATGCATCTGATGCGTTAGATAAATTACGGTTTTTAGCCTTATCAAAAGCTGAGTTATACGAAGATGATGCTGATCTGCGTATTACACTCGAATTTGATGAGAAACAGAAAACGATTACATTGATAGACAATGGTATCGGGATGGGATGGGATGATGCGGTTGAAAATTTAGGAACCATTGCAAAATCTGGCACGAAAGATTTCTTGAGTCATCTAACAGGCGATCAAGCCAAAGATTCGCAGCTAATTGGTCAGTTTGGTGTTGGTTTTTATTCGTCGTTTATTGTTGCAGACAAAGTGACTGTAAAAAGTCGACGTGCAGGCGCAAAACCTGAAGAAGGTATTGTTTGGGAATCAGCCGGTGAAGGTGAGTTCACGATTGCGAATCAGAAGCAAAAAGCACGTGGCACATCGATTACATTGCATTTAAAACCTGAAGAAACGACTGACTTATTAAGCGATTGGCGTTTGCGTAGCTTAGTCAATAAATATTCTGATCATATTGCATGGCCGATTGCTATGCTAAAAATTGCTGAGCCTGAAGCTGAATCAGATGCAGATAGCAAAGAAGATAAAGAAGCTAAAAAATCCCAAAAAGCAGAGCCTGAATTTGAAACAGTGAATAAAGCCACAGCGCTTTGGACACAATCAAAATCAGATATTTCAGACGAAGAGTACAAAGCATTTTATAAGCATGTGTCACATGACTATCAAGAGCCACTGACCTGGTCGCATAACCAAGTTGAAGGCAAGCATGATTACACCAG
>JASJHH010000030.1:0-5417 GCA_033791145.1 Legionella sp. | reverse complement strand
ATCAAAAGCGACTGACGAAGCAATCAAACTTAAAGAAGCAAAAACCGTCATAAAAGAAGTCGATGCGGTTATCGGAAAAAGAGGGCGTGTGTCTGTTGGGTACCGTGATTTTTTCTATCCAACGTATCATGGCATGCGGTTAAGTTATTGCACGGAAGATAATAAGACCTGCGGCAAAGCATTAGCTTCACGGTATTGTAAGTTGTTGGGGTATAATAAAGCTTCAAAAATTATGATTGATCATAATGTTGGGCTCACACGTTACCCTTCTACTAATTTACAATGCCAAGGCTGGAAGTGTGATGGCTTTAAATTAATTACCTGTGAAAATAGCTTAAAAAAATCACCTATTCCTGTTTATTATTATCGAATGCGTGATTTCATGTTGCCCCGGTCTGATAATTACCGTGTAGACTGGTGTTATGATGGGAGAAAAGGATGCGGTAGGCGAGCTGCCAATGCATTTTGTCGACAGAAAGGATATGATCGTTCACAAAGTTATGAGCGGTCAATTAACGTTGCTGCAACACGGATGATTGGTAGTGATGCGCTTTGTTTTGGAGATAAATGCAAAGGCTTTGAACGCATCACCTGTTATCGGTAATTGAATTACTCGTCTTTAGGCGGTTCATCTACTTTAGGCGCTTCTTCTGTTTTAGCTGGCTCTTTAGCCTTAGGCGCTTCTGGCGGCTTGGTTTGAGCTGGCTCTGCTGTTTTTGCCGCATCTGCATCTGCTTCTTTATGCTTTTCTTTATATTCGCCTACAATTTCAACAACGCTTTTTTTAACGTCGGTAAAAAGTTTACCTATCATACCTGTCAGTTCTTTCATGTCAGGTAGTTTAGATTTAAAATCGCCCATAATAAGCTCCGTTTATTTGTTTTGTCTATTATTATAGCTTAATAATTTTGTCACTGTGTTAGAATGACCTATTTTTTAGGGTAAAGGAATAGTTAATGGCTGAAAAAACAGAAGCGTATGGTGAATTAGGACAAACATCTTTGAGTGATTTATCACATAATCCTAAACGCCTATTTCCTATTTCACGTGCGCCTAATAGAGAAGCGCTTCAGCTTGATACAAATAATTTGCCGTTTACAGGTGTTGATATTTGGAATCATTATGAAGTCTCTTGGTTAAATGCTCATGGTAAGCCTTGTGTCGCAACAGCACGTATTATCTATGACTGCGCATCGCCTTATTTGATTGAATCTAAGTCGTTAAAGCTTTATTTTAATTCACTCAATCATACAAAATTTGAATCGACTGATGCACTTAAATCTCAAATTAAAATAGATTTAAGTGTTTGCCTTGAATCTGATGTTTTAATTGAAATCATGGCATCCAATATCTGGGAGCAGCGTTTAATTACACCTAAGTTCACAGGATTGTGTGTGGATGATTTAGATATTGCTTGCTCTGTATATGAAGTAGATGCAAATTTGCTTGGAATAGAAGATGAGTGTGTTGATGAGATGCTATGCTCTGACTTACTTCGCTCTAACTGCCCGGTGACCAATCAGCCAGACTGGGGTAGTCTGCAAATAAGCTATGAAGGCCCGCGGATTAAACCTGAAAGCTTTTTAAAATATATTGTCTCATATCGAAATCATCAGGGGTTTCATGAGCAGTGCATTGAACAAATCTTTATGGATGTTTCAAAGCAGTGCAATCCAACAAAACTAACCGTATATGGCCGGTACACCCGCCGGGGCGGGTTGGATATTAACCCGTACCGCTCGACAGAGGCGTTTGATTGGACGGATGATGCTTTTAGATTAGATCTTATGCGGCAATAATTTTTAATTATTGGTATTTACTTCAGGTAACAGCCGAAATGGTGGCTGAGGTTGTAGTGTTTCTATTAATAAACCATCAATTTTTGTTGCGTAGGGTTCATATGAAGCGGGATGACGTGGAAAAACAATGCCACTCTCCCATTGAGTCGGCCAATGCGAAGTGCTTTTAATGCAATCTTTTGCGAAACTTTTAATTTTAAATTTTTCCTCTATTTGGAAGCATCCGCTTATAAATATATCAATATAAGATTGGAAAATAGGGAAGTCTTCTGTCGGGTATTCTTTGGTTTGATGGGCGGAGCTATAAATCCAAATTTGTTTTTGAGCAGGTAGCTTGGCGCCATGTATTTCTAATTGATTAATATGCACAGCTTTTCTGCAGTAAGATCTTTCTCTTTTGTCATAGAGATAAATATTTTTTGGATTGCTGAGCTGATAGATGACAGCATTAAAAGAGACGTTTTCGTTTTTATTAATTGATAAGTATGTTTTACGGCCGCCACGTACAGACCAACTTCTTTCATAGCCACTGATAAGCACAGGAAAATTTTCTTTGGCTGAGGGAGATGTCTTTTTTTTAGATGATTCGTTTATCAAGCTACCATATCCAACAATATACTGTGGCAGGTTAAAATTAGGTTTAGGGTGACAGCGTGAGGCAGCCGCAGGGGAAAGCCATATGAAAAAAGTAAGAAATAAGAACATTTTCTTCATGTGTTTCCCGTAGATTTATTTTTTGGGGGTCATAAGGCAGGGTTCAATCTTAGCATTGCAAAAATGACCGAGGCCAGGGAACTTTTTCCACTGACATACATGTATTTTATTTGGGTCTTTAGATTGAACATAAGCATGATTGCACTTATATTTTTTTTTAATTTTATGGCAGTGATTCACCTCTGCTTTGTTAGGGGGGGTACATGTCGCAAAAGCAAGGTTAGCGAGTATGCTTGAAAGTATAAAAATAGCTAACTTAAATTTTAGACTGTTTTTCATATACCCCCCATTTAGCCTGATTTAAATAATTAAAATATACAGCGCACCAACGCCTCGTAGCACTTGAACGAGCAGTTGTTTTTTTTGTTTGTTGGCTGCTGCCTGTAAATTATCATGTGTTTTAATTGGCTCATGATTTGCATTGACAATCACATCGCCTGGACGAAGGCCCGCACGCCAGCCCGCACTGTTTTCCGAAGCACCAACAATTTGAACGCCAATAATATGGCCATGTAACGGCGAGTCTTGTTCGAATTCACGGAAAGATAAGCCATATAAAAATGGATTAGCCGCTTGCATGGCCTGCTCTTGCTTTTTCATGTCTGTGATGGTCGCGGTGAGGGTTAAATCTTTGCCGTTGCGTTTGATTTGCATTTTAGCATTGCTGCCAGCACGTAAAAGGCTCGTGGTTGTTTTAACCTGGCTTGCTTGTGTGATATTCGTATCATTGACTTTTGTAATAATATCACCGGGTTTTAGGCCTGCTTTTTCAGCAGGTGAGTCTGTATTAACCTGTGCAATTAAGGCGCCTTTCAAATGCTCAGGATAACCCATGGCTTGTGCGAGTTCAGGGGTTAAGTGTTGGACAAAAACACCCATTAAACCACGGTTAATTGAACCAAATTTAATAATTTGCTGCGCGACTTCGGTTGCCATATTAATTGGAATCGCAAAGCCAATACCAACATTACCGCCATGAAGCGAAATAATCGCGGTGTTAATTCCAATCAACTCGCCTTTTGTGTTGACCAAAGCGCCACCCGAGCTGCCAGGATTAATAGCAGCGTCGGTTTGAATAAAGTTTTCAATGCCTTCTATATTTAAATCGCTGCGCTGTTTGGCACTGACAATACCAAATGTAGCTGATTGGCTGTTGCCAAAGCTATTTAGCCCAAATGGGTTACCAATGGCCATCACAAAATCACCAACTTCAGTTTTATCAGAGTCGCCCATCGGTAAGCTTTTTAGGTTTTTTGCATCAATTTTTAAAACAGCAACATCTGTTGCACTGTCGCTGCCAATAATACGTGCTTTAAGTCGTCTGCCATCGTTTAAGGTGATAGTAACAATGCTTGCATTTCGAATAACATGGTCGTTGGTTAAAATAACGCCGTGTTCTGGGTCAATAATTACACCTGAACCAATGCTTTGAAATCGACGGGGTTCGTCACTTTCTGGCAAGGGTTGATGTGGTGTGCGGCCTTGTGGTGCATTCGGCGCGCTTTCATCGGGCTGCAATGGAACATCATTGGGAATAACGCCTTGAACCGCAACATTCACAATCGCTGGAACCACTTTTTTCAGCACAGGCGCAAGGGTTGGCATGGGAGTTTCTGGGGCTTCAGCAAGAAGAGCTGACGAAAAGAAGAATGTGAAAAGTGTGATACAAATCATACGTGTCATGCTGCACCTATTTTTTATTGAAACCAAATCAGTGAGATGATTCTACCGGTTTGTTTTGCTCTTCGGTAGGAGTAAAATTTATTTTCTTCTTCAAATGTACAAGCATTTGCATGATAGATGTTATTTAAGTTATTGTTTTTTAATATTAACTCGGCAATATAAGCAAGATTTCCGAAATATTTATTTGCTGCTTGAGCCTGGTTAAAAGCCGTGTGTGTGTCTGGATATTTCTGAATAAAAGCATCGCGCACTTCAGGGCCCACTTCAAAACAGTTTTTACAAATAGCAGGGCCTGTCCAGGCCATAAGTTGCTGTGGATTGCTCTTGAGCTTTAAGAGCGTGTTTTCTATAATCCCACTTAGTAAACTACGCCAACCACCATGAATGGCCGCAATTTCGGTTCCTGCTTGGTTGCAAAGTAAAACAGGCAAGCAATCAGCTGTTTTTATTGCGAGGGGGTGTAATTTATTGTTACTGACGCATGCATCAGCTTCTTGTAATACATTAGGTTCAGGGTATGCAGCGATATTGCTATGCGTTTGTTTCAGCCAAATGGGTTCCGCTGGTAAATCTAAATCTTGTTTTATCTCAGAAAAATTCTCAGGATAAGTCACAGTAAGCGCTTGAATATTTGCAGGAGCAGGCCAGTTGGGTTTTAGATAATAAGGCAGGTACATATTTTATTTTTATTTTAAATAATATCAGCATCCCGAAAATAAGAAAAAAAGTCAAACTGCTTTTCTTGAGTATAAATGTGTTTTATTATTGATCTCTAAAGGCAATAAGAGTACACTAGTGTATTTGTTGAGAGGTTATTTAATATGCCTTCACCTACTGAAGTGGGTAAAATAGAAGATGTATGTATTATGGAGGAGGACAAGGACCTCCAGGAATATTTACAGATCTCTTCAGAGAATTTACTAGATGAGGAGGAGGCAGACAAGCACGGTACTGCTGTCTCTCAAAATGGCCTGGCACTTGAGCATGCTCCTCTAGCAGTGCGATCAGACATCTTTCTTGTTTGTACTGCCGTGAGTCAAAATGGCCAAGCACTTAAATTTGCTTCTGATAAATTAAAAACTATCAAATATGTTGTTTTCAATAGAGCTCTTGCATAACCGTGTAAATTGATTACAATCCTTGTTTTTTTGTAGCTTCCCACAACCTATATATATAACGTCATCCAGAGCGCATTTTTTTGCGCGAAGGATCTCCATGATT
>JASJHH010000029.1:0-7639 GCA_033791145.1 Legionella sp. | reverse complement strand
GTGGGCATCAGGTGACCATCATTGAAGCGCATGAGTTTCCTGGTGGCTTTGGTCATACTTTCACTGAAGGCTCAGCGGAGCATGCCTATCATTTTAATGCGCAATTACACTATGTTTGGGATTGTGGTGAAGGTGAGCGGGTCCATCGAATACTTAAAAAACTGAACTTGCATGAAAAAATACCGTTTGTTCAATACAATACAGACGGGTTTGATCATATGCGTCTGCCCGGTTTTTCCTTAGATATTCCCAATGACTATAACCTGCTGAACGAACGGCTCAATCAATTATTCCCGAGCGATAAAGCTGCTATTACAAAATTTTTAACCGCCATCCAACAACTGGCTCATCTCGCAAACCACACCAATAAACCATCCGGCACCTCAGCAATTAAACATCTATTCAAAAGCCATACTAAGTTACCTCTTTTGAAGTTTTATGGAAAAACACTACAACAAGTTTTTGATTGTTTTAAACTCCCAAAAGCCGCACAAAGCCTTCTGGCCTCACAGTGGCATGATTTTTTACTGCCCCCGAATCAATTAAGTTTTTACTGTTGGTTAATTTTATTTGATGGTTATATGCGGGGCGCATATTATCCTAAAAATCATTTTGAGCACGTGATTCAAGAATTAGTTGCTTGTATTAAAGCAAACAAAGGCGAAATTATTTATAACCAAAAAGTGACTCAACTTACTATTAATAAAAAAAATGTTAGCTCTGTTACAACTGTTGATATGAATAACCCCAATCAACTAACAGAGTACACTGCCAAACAAATTATCTGTAATTTCGATCCTAAACAAGCCGCCTCCATGATAGGTATGCAGCATTTTTCATCCCGGCTCCGTAAGCAACTGAGCTATGATTACTCCTATTCAAATTTTGTTGTGTATGGAGCTGTTAAAGATATTGATTTACGTGATCATGGCTTTGGAGACTGGAATCTTTTTCATTCTGAACAAACTGATATCAATCAGGTATTTGATGATATGTATTATAAAAATAATTATACAAAACCATCTTTTGCTATGACGACGCCCTCCCTGGTTTCGAACGATCCCACGGGATGCCCGCCAGGGCATCAAATTTTCCAATTATTAACAGTGGCCAATTACAGCCATTTTAAAGACCTCAAATTAAGAAATCAAAAAGATTATCTTCAGCGAAAAAAACAGATTTATAACGCCATGCTAGATAGTATTGAAAAGCATTACGTGCCAAATTTTAGAGAGCATATTTGTTTTAAAATGTTGGGGAGTCCAACCACAAATGAAAGCTTTTGTTTTGCACCGGAAGGCAATTCTTACGGATCAAACATGACGCCCCAAAATACGCGTTTAAATCGCTTAAGCTTTAAAACATCATTGGAGAATTTTTATTTTTGCAATGCATCCTCAGGGTATGCAGGCTTTACCTCATCCTTTGCAAATGGTGCTAGATTATATGAATACTTAACACAAGATGTGGTGCCTAATGATGTCTAAAAAAATCTCTGAAACAAGCTCTAAAAAACCAACGCTCGCTATTATTGGCGGCGGGATATCAGGCCTTTCTGCAGCGCACTGCTTGCAAGACGCCTATGACATCACTTTATTTGAAGCCAGTTCTGATTTAGGAGGCAATAATCATTCTACAACCATTGACGCTTCAATTAGAGCCCCTATGGGCGTTATTTTATTTCCGGGTAAGCCACTGTTTAAAAATACATTACGCTTTGCTGAGAAATTTTCATTGCCTTTGGTGAATAAACAGGTCGAGCATCGGTTTCTTTATCAGGGTAATATGCAGTACACGTCTTATTGGCGGCGTTGGGCAGAAAATATTGATTTTAAGCACGTGCCTACAAACATAAAAGACATCTGGTATTTAATGCAACAGTTTCAGGATGAAACCATCAATCACGATACAACCGTTGGTGCATGGATAAAAGATGCCAAATTATCTGAGCCCTGTATTCGTTATTTTCTGCTTCCTGCGGCAGCACTATATTTATCTATGCCTTATCAAGACTTGTTTGATTTACCCGTCTCTGTCATCGCAAGGTGGTGGGGAAAATACTTTATGTCAATCAAGGGATTGACACAGTACAGCACGATAGATGGGGGAAATCATTTATTAATTGACGCATTTGTAAAGCATACGCCGGTTACTTACTTAACCCATACGCCAGTGATTCAAATAGAGCGTGATGATAATAGCATTCATATCATCACAGCTAATCAGCAATTTACAGCAGACAAACTCGTGATGGCAACACGACCTGACGAGGCCTTAAAATTGCTCAACAACCCAACAAAACTTGAAAAAAAACTGCTGTCTGCAATTACAATGGGTGATATCATGAGTACGCTGCACAGACGTCCTTACGGGTGTCATGACGAGGCCATGACCTTACAATTGTATGGAGACGCCCTTTCAGAGCAACATGTGGTCACAACATGGAATCAAGAGCATTTTTCTGGCCAAACAGCAAGGCCTTCACGCTATGTATCTATACATGAAGTCAACAAACACCCCATTGAGCAACAAGACATTGAACATCAAATTAAATTTCGTATCCCACTGCCTACCGCAAGCACATTTTCAGTCGAAGAGCCCATCGGTTTGCTGAATAAATCCGCATTGAATACGTATTATTGCGGTTCCTACAGTAATGCCTTTTTTTACCATGAAGATGCCATCATCTCGGCTATAAAACTTACGGAAGCAATGGGTTTATCACACAACTTTAGAGAGCAGCTATGAAACAAAAATATGAATTTGGAGGGCCTGTAGGCGTATTTTTTATCATTGCTTTTTCCCATATACTTATTTATTACCTTTGGATATCTTTAACCTTTTTTCAAGGCGCCTTATTTTTACCTACGAATTTTAAAAATATCGAGTATTATTTATCTCACGCCAAGCCAACCTGGTTTGCAGCAAAGGTTTATTTAAGCTTTATTGGGGTTCAATTATTTTTAGCTTATATTTTACCCGGCTTAAAAATTAAAGGCCTGCCTATTCCATCCCAAAACAATCAACAGCTCACATACAACTGCAATGGTATATTGTGTTGGTATAGCACATTAGCGCTTGCTGCAGTGCTTCATATAACAGGCTTATTCCCTCTTTATTTACTGGCTGATCATATGGGCAGTATTATGACGGTTGCTGTGATCACAGCAAATGCCTTCGCATTTTACTTATTTATACTTAAATATTTAACAAAAACAGCAGACTCCCCGACCGGCAATCACCTTTATGATTTTTTCATGGGAATTAGCTTAAATCCTCGTCTTAAAAAACTGGATATCAAACTATTTTCAGAAATACGTATTCCTTGGATTTTATTGTTTTTTCTAACCATATCAGCTGCGGCAAAACAGTGTCAGCTGCAAGGCTATATCACCTACCCGATGATGTTTATGATGCTCGCGCATGGACTCTATGTAAATGCTTGCATGAAAGGCGAGGAATGCATTCCAACAACCTGGGATATTTTTCATGAAAAATTTGGATGGATGTTAATTTTTTGGAATTATGTCGGCGTTCCTTTTTTCTATTGCTTTCAGTCGTTTTATATTTTGAAAAATAATGTTCAGCTCCCCTTGGCTTACATGCTTCCACTGCTCGCAGTATTACTCGTTGCTTATTATGTATGGGATACTGCCAACAGTCAGAAAAATCGCTTCCGCATGCAGCAACGCGGTACGTTCGTCAAACGAAAAGCCTTTCCTCAGCTGCCATGGGGAACCTTGAAGAATCCAAAATATATTAAAACAGCTTCTGGGAGTATTTTATTAACAGATGGTTGGTATCGCCACACAAGAAAAATTCATTATACAGCAGATACACTCATGGCACTCACATGGGGACTGAGTTGCGGTTTTTCTTCATTTCTTCCTTATTTGTATCCTATCTTCTTTTTTGGCATGATTATTCACCGTTATACCCGTGACATGGACCGATGCGCCAAAAAATACGGCGAAGACTGGGCGCGTTACTGTAAAACAGTAAAATACAAATTTATTCCTTATATTTATTAGCGCGTGTGTTTTTTGGTTTTAAAACCGAGTGCTGCCAGTCGTTTCTCTAAGCTTGGATGGGTCGTAAACATACCTGAGAAAGAATTAACGCCGTTAAATTTTGCTGGATCAAAAATATAAGAAGCACGTCGAACTGACTCATGGGCGGTTTCGCCATATTCTCTCGCATACTCGCTCTGATGCTCGGTGTGATCCTTACTTATTTTAAGTAGCGCATTCGCCAAGGGCGAATTATCTCGCATTAACTGAACGGCACCACTATCTGCCATATATTCTCGTGTTCGACTTAAAAACAAGGTTAACATTCCGGTAATCAGCGGCAAAGTAAAACGTAAAATCATAACAATCATAAACAATTTATTCGCGCTTCGTTCTCTGGAGTTTTGACCGGAATTACCTTTAAATAACATGCTATAAAATAACCAATCAATGGCCATTAATAAAATATTACTCAAGACAGAAACGGTTAGCGTAAGCTTAATATCATGATGACGGATGTGCGTTAACTCATGCGCCATAACCGCTTGAAGTTCTGAGCGATTAAGTTTTTGAATTAAGCCCCTCGTAATCGCCACCATGGCCGATTTTTCAGAGTAACCTGAAGCAAAGGCATTCATATATTGCGCTTCAATCAAGTACACTTTTGGCATGAATTTCATGCCAGCAGCGACCTTCATTTCTTCAACCACATTGTAAAGCTGCTTCTCTTCATGCGTATGAGTGCTCTCAGGGGTAACTTCATGACTGTTCGTCCCAAGTAACATGATTTTGTCATACAGACGGTAAGTCACCAGTAAACTCACCCCGGCAATCACAAGCATCATACACGTTGCTATTGGAAAAATTCTAAACGTCAGTAAGGCTTGAAAGATATTCCAAGCAGACGCTTGATAGCGTCCCATACCTAAGAAAGTATCAAACAATAAACCCACCAAAAGAAAAATCCCAAGAAAAACAGCAACAACAATTTTTGTTCTACGTTCGTTTTCTCTGAGCTGTTTCCGCCAGTCTGTACTTTTTGAATTATAGTCATTCAAACGCATTGTATTCAGGCCTTAAAACTTCACAGCGTAATCTTCTTTCGCTTTCGCGTCATCCGCTTCTAATTGCCAATACTCAAAATGTTTATCTAGTTTTGATGCAAAAAAACTAACCACCATCGCCTCAAAAAAGGATTTTTTAGTGGCATTAAACGTTTCGATACTGTCATTAAAAGCCTGCTTTGAAAACGTCAGTTTGTTTTCAGTATTCACTATTTCTTCTTGCAGTTGTAAGGCATTTTGATTCGCTTTTAGCTCTGGATATTGCTCAAAGACCAAATTAATGCCGCTCGCTATTTTAGAAATACCATTTTCCGCTGCAATACGTGCTTTATCATCACCGCTTGCTTTGGCTGTTTGTGCTTGATTTCGTAGCGCCACCACGTCTTTTAGCGTCGTTTGCTCATAGTCCATGGCTTTTTTAACGGTTGCTATTAAATTTTCGAACACTTTAAAGCGCCTATCAAGCTGGATATCGATTTGGCGATGATTATTAACAATAGCCTCAATTAATCCGATTAAACGGTTATAAGTCAAAATCACCCAAGCAAACAAAACAACAGCTATAACACTGATAACAATTAATGTACTCATTCTAAACGCTCCTCCATCATATAAACCCCCGGTTTAAGATTATAGTACATGTGAAACATACAAATTAACAAAAAATTTGAACATCTTAATCTCTTGCCCCTCTACTCGGAGCTTTAGTTTCAACATCAACTGAAGGCTTGTCTCTCATTGCAGCTTCTTTCTCTCTATATTGAATGCTTTGCACCTGAGGGATGATTTTTTCAATCTGTTTTATCACATCATAACTTTTACTTTGTTTAAAAAAACTAGGTTTTACTTGGTAAGTATCAATCAGTTTAGTCTTTAACTCTGTAATTATATTTGGAATATTATTCATATTACCCTTTTCTATATCCCCTATAATCTTTAATATTCCGTTTTGAAGTAGCGTATTTTTATCTTTTCTATGCCGGCTCATATTAGTAGCCGCCTTAGTTTTATCATCATAGTCTTTTGCTAATGTCGCTAACTCAGATAGTTTAGCGTTTAACACATCGGAGTGTTCAACGGATACCGTATCTACTGTAGGTTGACCTAATACAGCATTTTTAGTCTTTAATTGTGTAAATGCTTCTTTTGAGAGATTCGTCTTTTTGTCCGGAGTGACTCCGAGCTTTTGACTCACCGCACGAGAAACAAAATCATGCGTGTTATATTCTTCTTTGAGTAAGGTGCAAACCTCTTTCCATTGAGACATTAATTCAGGGGAGTATACCGATGTTTCAGCTGCAAGTTGTTGATAAGATTCATAGTGCGCATACATTTCAAGAAATTGAATGCACGCATCAAATTTAGGCGTATGTTCTTCTAGTAATTCTTTTAAATCAGCTAAGACCCGTGCTTTACCAGTATTGGGCATAAATAAAGGTATCGCTCCAGTATTAATTGCATCTTGTAAGGTATTATCACCCGAGCACCCTGAAACAAGATTCGCGCAATGAGTAAATTTAGCATAATCTTGGTCATCTAGACGACCCGTAAAGACTTTAAAGGTTTTTTCTTGCTCTGGACTTTCAATCCATTGAATTGCTTCAATGGTATCTGTTGCTTTATTGTAATACTCAATACGCGTAAAACCCGCATCCATCAATGCTTGTTTTTTAGTTTGAAATGCCTCTAACTCAAAATTGCCTTGCATGATAATATCTCTTGAATCTTGAGGTAACGTGTTTTGGTAAAAATGAATAAACATATCTAATGCATGTTTTCTACCATGGGAATGGTAATTAGGTACAAAAATAGTGTTCTTTTCTATATCTAGGGCCTTTTTCTTATCTTCTAATTGTCGGCTTCCGTGTAATAATTCATTAAAAGACTCGCTTTCAATACGCATTAAAGCATCAATTTTTGTATCAACGGTTGCTTCGGTTTTATCTAAAAGAAACCCTGCCATAACTTTATCGTTAGAATTCCCAAACCCCATAACCAATTTATCTTCAACAGAATAAAATCGACTCTCCTCATCATCTATTCCCTCTCGAGCTTTGGTTCGGAAACCGTTTATAGAATCATACAGATATTCTACCCCTGTATGCTCTGAACAAAAAATGGTTTTACCTGGAGAACCCATACCAATATTAAAATATCTATTTAATGCATGATAGCGGTCTTTTTCTCTCTCAAATGCTGGGGCTGATGTGACTATCCATACATCTGAATCTTTAAATTTTTCTTCTTCCCTACCACCCGGTTTAAAATCCTCCATTCTGCGCGTCGTAAATAAATGAATCCTATTTCCATTGGGTGGTGCATTAAGTTGATTTATTTCAGCTATCATCTCTTCTGGTGATTTATTATCGTCATAATTTGGCTCTTGGATAATACCTAGATATTGGAGCTTTTCTATCAACATTTTTACCCTGGGTTTATCTTGATATTGTCTGCCATATCCGCCCATATTCCATTGTATTTCATAGACAACATCACATGTATCAGCATATGTCTTTTTAAGGTTTTCTCCCACATTTAAAATATGAGCTAAATCTCCCATTCCAT
>JASJHH010000028.1:0-5136 GCA_033791145.1 Legionella sp. | reverse complement strand
GAGCACTCAATGTGCCAACCAGGGCGTCCTGCGCCAAACGGTGAAGGCCAGCTTGGCTCACCAGGCTTTGCTGCCTTCCATAAGACAAAATCAAGCGCTGAGCGTTTGTCTGCTTGAACCTCAATTCGTACACCTGATTTGAGGCTATCTATATCTTGACTAGATAATTTACCGTATTCAGCAAAAGCAGATACGTCATAACATACATCGCCCGATGCAGTGACATACGCATGCTTATTTTTAATTAAACGCTCGATTAATTTAATTATAGAATCAATATATTCCGTTGCACGTGGCTCGTGCGTTGGGCTCAAACACCCGAGTGCTTTTTCATCACGATGCATGGCTTTAATATATTTTTCGGTTAAATCATCAATCGAAATATTACGCTCAATTGCGCGATTAATAATTTTGTCATCAATATCTGTGATATTACGTACAAACGTTACGTCATAACCTGCTGCACGCATAAAACGTACGATCACATCAAACGCGACCATGGCCCGTGCATGGCCCAGGTGACACGCATCATACACGGTAATGCCACACACATATAATTTGATTTTACCCGGTGTCATGGGCTTAAAACGCTCTTTCTGACGCGTGAGTGAGTTATATAACTCAAGTGCTAGCATTTAACTTACCCCAGGTGTCTTTCAAATGAACCACACGATGAAACACTTCTGTTATACCTGCTTCATCAACCGTATTCACGCAATAATACCCTAAGCGCTCAAACTGAAATACTTCGCCTACTTTTTGTGAGGCAAGCATCGGCTCAGCGTAGGCTGTTTGCGTGCTCAGTGAGTCATGATTTAAAAACTGCATGAAATCATCTTCACGCCCTGGGTTCTCATCATGAAATAATCTATCGTACTGATAAATTGTAATCGGATGCGCAGTACTCACAGATACCCAATGAATCACCCCTTTTACTTTTCGACCTTCCGGTTTTTTACCTAAAGTATCTTTATCATAGGTACAGCGTAATTCTAAAATTTCGCCCGCTTCGTCATAAATAATATCTTTACAGCAAATCACATAGGCATTTCTTAAACGCACTTCTTTATCAGGTGCCAATCTAAAATAGCCTTTAACAGGCTCTTTCATAAAATCACTGCGCTCGATATAAATTTCACGAGAAAACGGGAGTTCTCTGGTATCTGTTTGAATCATTTCGACGTGATTTTCAGGATAATTTTCAATCACAATTTTAATTGGGTCTAACACGCATAACGCGCGTTTGGCGGTTTGATTTAATACATCTCGTACACAGCCTTCTAAAACACCCATGTTAATCACTGAATCACTTTTTGAAACCCCTGTCATGTCACAAAAAGTACGTAATGCTTCAGCTGGATAACCTCGCTTTCGCATGCCACGCAAAGTTGGCATACGCGGGTCGTCCCAGCCATCGACTTTGTTCTCATCAACTAAACACCTTAATTTTCGCTTGCTTGTAATCGTATGTGACACATTAAGGCGTGCAAATTCGGTTTGAACAGGCTGTGCAGGCACAGATAAATGCGAAATAAACCAATCGTATAGCGGCCTGTGATCTTGAAACTCAAGCGTACATAGCGAGTGCGTAATAAGCTCCAGTGCATCTGACAGTGGATGCGCAAAGTCATACATCGGATAAATGCACCAATCGTCGCCTGTACGTGGATGTGTTGCATAACGAATGCGATAAATCGCAGGGTCTCGCATATTTACATTACCTGCGCTCATGTCTATTTTGGCACGTAAAATATGCTCGCCTTCTTTAAATTCACCGGCTTTCATACGCTTAAATAAATCTAAATTTTCATCGATTGAACGGGTTCGATACGGGCTGTTTTTACCAGCTTCTTTGAGTGTTCCGCGATATTCGCGCATTTCATCAGCTGTTAAGCTATCGACATAAGCCAAGCCTTTTTGAATTAAATCACACGCAAAATCATAAAACGCCTGATAATAATCGGATGCATGTGTTTTTTTAGCCCATTCAAAACCAAGCCACGTGACATCTTCTTCAATCGCGCGCGCAAACACTTCTTCTTCACGAATAGGATTTGTATCATCAAAACGCAAATAGCAATTGCCATTAAATAATTCGGCTAATCCAAAGCTCACACAAATCGCTTTTGCATGCCCTATATGTAAATAGCCATTCGGTTCTGGCGGAAAACGCGTAATAATATTTTGGTGTTTTCCTGAGGCCAAATCAGCTTGTATTTTTTGGTAAATAAAATGCTTTAATTCTTTTGATTCAGATGCTGCATCACTCATATTTTCTCCTGCCCTAAAAACCATGGCCCAACAATCAAAGACGCTAACTTAAATGCTTTTGGATAGGTAACATCAACCAAATAAAGCCCATAAGGTGGCGCTGTTTCAGCCCCTCGTTTTCTATCTTTTGCATCTAAAATGTCTTGAACCCAAGAGACTTCTTCGCGCCCTTGCCCAATTACCATCAAAACGCCTGCAATATTCCGAACCATATGATGCAAAAAAGCATTGGCTGTAATATCTAAAATCACTAAATCACCACGACGAGACACTTGAATGTCTTGAACCGTTCGAACAGGGGTTTTCGCATTACAATGGACCGCTCTAAACGACGTAAAATCATGCTCACCTAATAAACTTTGTGCGGCTTCATGCATTAAACCATGGTCAAGCCGTCTTGCCTGCCAAGTCACATTGCCTTGCAACAATGACTGCCTAATCGCTGCATTATAAATAACGTATCGATAACGCCGAGACACAGCAGAATAACGTGCATGAAAATCATCCGCAATTTCTTGCCCCCATTTGACACACACATCTTTCGGTAACAGTGCATTGGTTCCATGCACCCAAGCACGAACAGTTCGTGTGTTTGTCGGCTCAAAATGAACCACCTGATGTGTTGCATGCACCCCTGTGTCTGTTCGTCCTGAATAGACAATTTTAATGTCTTGATTAGCCACTTGGGTTAAAGCTTGTTCCAACACACCTTGCACGGTCCGAAGCCCTGGTTGCGACTGCCAACCATGATACTGACTTCCATCATACTCAATAATCAAGGCAATTCGCATATTAAACCCATTCAATCAATGCCAAAGCATTTGTTTTTAAAAAAAGCAATGTATAATAGGCCTCTTAGTTTGTCAAAACGCATTCTTACAATCAGGCGAATTACAGGATGACAGCTTCTTTGCTCAAAGGAAAACAACTCGCTTTAACGCGACTTGAAATGCTCAAAACAAAAGTGGCTGAACGCACCCAATTAGGCCTGCGTCCACCAGGACTTGCCGTTGTATTACTTGGACATGACCCCGCTTCAGAAATTTATGTAAATCATAAACATACAGCGTGTGAAACAGCTGGATTTAATGCTTTATCTTATAACCTACCCTCTGAAACAAGTGAACTAGACCTTTTGAATCTAATTGACACACTCAATAAAAATACAGAAATAGATGGTATTTTAGTCCAATTACCGCTGCCCGAGCACATTAATTCACGCGTCATTATCGAACGCATTCATCCATCTAAAGACGTGGATGGATTTCATCCTTATAATTTCGGACGACTTGCACAAGCTAATCCAACCCTTCGACCCTGTACACCATACGGTATTATTAAATTACTAGCGCACTATCAAATTAATCTGCATGGATTACATGCCGTTATTATCGGCACATCAAATATTGTGGGGCGCCCAATGGCGCTTGAGCTACTACTTGCAAACGCAACTGTTACATTATGTCATCGTGCAACTAAAAATTTAGAACAACATGTGAGAAGCGCTGAGCTTTTGGTGATTGCAACAGGAAGCAAAGATATTATTCCAAGCGATTGGTTTCATAAGAACCAAATTATTGTTGATGTTGGGATGCACCGTGAGCCAAGCGGAAAAATACGTGGCGATGTAGACTTTAATCAAGTAAAAGACAAAGTCGCATGGATAACACCTGTACCAGGCGGTGTCGGCCCCATGACCATCAGCTGCTTACTTGAAAACACATTAAAAGCCGCAGAGAAAAATACTTAACCTTTGTTATCTCGGTCAAGCTCATCCCAGTCAAACTCACCTTCGAGCTCACTGTCAAAGTCTTCGAGCTCATTTTTAATGCGTTTTTCTTCAAGTTTTTCTTCAAGCATACGTTTTACTTCACGTCGATGCTCAAGAACAGCGCTGTCTTCTTTATCATGGTATGTGTTTTTAGTCATGGTATGACTCCATTGTTTTAACAAGTTATACTCAATAGTATAGTCACAAAAAAATGAAGCTTACTAATATGTCTACGCTTGCTTTAAAAGCCTTTCAAGATAATTATATTTGGATTATCCAACAAAGGTCCAGCTTTTTTTGTGTTGACCCAGGCGATGCTGCCCCTGTTTTAGCATTTTCAGAACAAAAACAACTTGAATTAAAAGCCATTTTAATTACGCATAATCACATGGATCACATCGGTGGCGTCAAGCAACTCATCAAGTATTTTCCTGAAGCAGTTATTTATGCCCCCGAAAATAACGCCGAGCATATTACACTCGCACCTTATCAATTTGATATTATTAATACACCAGGACACACACATAATCATATTTGTTACTTCGAACCCAACGAGCATTGGCTTTTTTGTGGCGATACTTTATTTTCAGCCGGTTGTGGCCGCGTATTTGATGGCACGATTGATGCATTATTTAACTCACTCAACCAACTTAAGCAACTTCCTGATGATACAAAAGTATTTTGTGCACATGAATACACACGTCAAAATTTAAAATTTGCACTCACCGTCGAACCCAATAATAAAGCATCACAACTGCATTTAAGCTTACTTGAAAAAAATCCAGAACAAATCTCTTTGCCTTCAAGAATTAAACTTGAAAAACAAATCAATCCTTTTTTTAGATTAGATGCCCCAGAAATTCAAGCATTTACACAACAAACAGAACCATTAGAAGTATTTAAGGCACTGCGTGCTGCGAAAGATTATTTTTAATTTTTTTCGGTGTTAAACAGGTAAAATCAACGGCTGATTTACAAAATGTTTCTTTAATAAAAAACACAGCTAATATGAATGCAATTAAAGAACAAAAAATTAACAACGAAAAAGCCGTATAATAAGCATTGATACCAAAATCAGCTTGATGCTTTGCTTT
>JASJHH010000027.1:0-6946 GCA_033791145.1 Legionella sp. | reverse complement strand
ATGTTACATCCAGTGACACATATTTTTTTCTTAGGCATTTCAAAAATCCCAGAATCAAAATTAGAATTAAATTCACTCTATAAGTGTAATAAATAGACTAACTTTAATCTTTAATCAAATTGATTATCTCTTAACTCACTCACCTTACGCACTGACACTTTATTGTTTGTATGGTATTTAAACACATAAATACGTTACCATATTCAATATATTATTATTATTTAAACACCTCATGCCAAACAAACTCATACTTTTTAACAAGCCGTTCCAGGTACTTAGCCAGTTTGAAGATGCGGAAAATCGCGATACTTTAAAAAAATATATTCCTATAAAAGATGTCTACCCTGCCGGTCGATTAGATTATGACAGTGAAGGATTAATGATTTTAACCAATTGCGGCAAGACACAACATAAAATCAGCAACCCTAAAAATAAAATGACGAAAACTTACTGGGTTCAAATTGAAAATATTCCAACTGAAATAGATTTAAATAAAATAAGGCAAGGCATTCAAATTAAAGATCATCACTGCCTACCTGCGAGCGTAAAAATAATAGATGCGCCTTTAATATGGCAACGCGTACCACCGATTAGAGAAAGAAAAAGTATTCCAACCTGTTGGCTAGCACTCAGTATTCAAGAAGGGAAAAATCGTCAAGTCAGGAAAATGACCGCTGCAATGGGGTTTCCTACCTTAAGGCTGATACGCGTTAAAATTGGTCCTTGGGAATTAAATGGACTAAAACCCGGCGAATACAGTGAAGCGCGATTAAAGCGGCCCGGATAAATAAACCCGGGCCCTTTGATCAGCAAGTTTTCTTTCGAAAAACATTGAAGCAACCTAAAATTTTTAATACAAAAAACGCTAAGCAAACGACTCCGACTGTAAATACAAGATCCCCAGGCACACGCGCCCAAACCAATCCTTCTACGAAAGATGTGTGTAGAAACTCAGGTGAACGGGCATACCAATAACCAACTTGGTAACTCTTGTAAGCCTGCCAAATTCCTTCTGGCAGTATAGACATGAAGACCATCATCGCCAAACCAATATTTAAACACCAGAAAGAAATTTTCGGTAAATAGCTTTCCCATAATTTTCCATTTGTCATACCTCTCAAACAAAATAACATCAGGCCTATACCTAACATGCCATATACACCAAATAAAGCCGCATGTGCATGCGCTGCTGTGGTATTCAAGCCTTGTACATAATAAAGAGAAATAGGTGGATTAATTAAAAATCCTAACAAGCCTGCCCCTACAAAATTCCAAAAGAGAACCGCTGCAAAAAACATAAGCGGCCAATAGTAATGGTGTGTCCACAACGCTTGTTTTTCCATTTTTGCTTGTTGATATGCTTCAAAACCAATCACAATAAGCGGCACAACTTCTAAGGCTGAGAATATACTTCCAACAGCCATAACTGCAATAGGTGTACCAGACCAATATAAGTGATGTAACATGCCTAATACACCCGAACTCAAAAAGATAATCGTTGCGATAAAAAGTACTGTTGTCGCAGTAGACGCGCGAATCAAGCCCATTTTAACAAACAAAACAGCAATCACCGCCGTCGCAAACACTTCAAAAACACCTTCGACCCACAAATGCACGACCCACCAACGCCAATACTCCATAATACTGATGTTAACGTGTTGACCCCACATAAATCCTGCTGCGTAAAGCAAAGCAATTGCCCCTGATGCAATCAGCAGCAAAAAAAGTAACGATTTAGATTCAGCGTTTTTAAATGCCGGCTTTAAGGCTCTGACAACAAGAAAAAACCACAACACAAGCCCTATAAATAAAAATATCTGCCAAAATCGACCAAGATCAAGGTATTCATAACCTTGATGTCCAAACCAAAAATTCAAACTTAAGTCTTTAAAAAACTGATTAATACCCAGCCACTCCCCTATAAGCGAACCCACAACAATCGTTAATAAGCTCAAGAAAAGAAAATTTACACCTAGCCGTTGAAACTTAGGTTCATAACCTGAAATCAGAGGTGCCATATAAAGACCTGTCGAAAGCCATGCTGTCGCAATCCAAAATACGGCCAACTGAGTATGCCAAGTTCGACTCACTGAATAAGGAAGATACTCTGACAGCGGTATACCATAAAAATCTTGGCCTGAAACCGCATAGTGTGCTGTTATTACTCCCAGTATGACTTGTGCAAGAATAAGTAATGTCACCGTGAAAAAATATTTTTTTGTCGCTCGCATCGAAGGCGTAAGCGTCATTTTTTTCAACGGATCTTCTTGTTTAACGCCACCATCAGGAATAAGATCTTCACGCCAAGCATCATATTGCTTCACATAATACCAAACCAAAAAACCGATTCCACCAAGCAATACAAAAATACTCAAAATAGACCAAACAAACACACCCGCAGTTGCATCATTACCAATCAAAGGCTCATGTGGCCAATTACTTGTATAAGTAATATCACTGTTCGGTCGCTCTGTACCGGCAGCCCAAGCAGTCCAAAAGAAAAAAGCATTCAGTGCCTGCATGTTTTGATTATTTACTTGAACATGTTCTGGAAAGGCGAATTTTTCACGAAGATCTTTAAAATATGCATCGTCTTTAGATTGAAAAATATTGGAAAAATAAGCACTCACCGAGTGTATTGCACGCAATCTATCTTCATCAACCAGCAATTTACCCGTACTGGGATCATACTTATTTTTTCGCATCGATATTTGTAATTTTGCTTGTAATGCTGCTTGAGCTTCTATGCCTAAGTTATCGTAAGTATTATGATATTTTTTCTTTGCATAAATATTTAACAAGGCCATGGCTTCTTCATGTAGCCACAGTGCGCTCCAATCAGGCGCTAAATAACTACCATGCCCCCAAATAGAACCTTGCTCCATACCGCCAAGTGATTGCCAAACATTCTGCCCTTTTTCAATGTCTGTTGAAGTCATAACGACATGCCCCGAAGGCAACACAACCTCTTTCGGAATAGGAGGAGCTTTTTGATAAATTTCCGAACCAAAGGCGAGTAGTATGGCAAACATAATCAACATGCTCGCACCAAAAACAACCCAAAGCCTTTTAATTGAATACATCTCGTTATAACGCATATAAATTCCCTTTATTTTTATGCTTCAATCCAAACGCAAATTCAAAAATATTTTTATATTAGTTTACTATTCCATTTTAAAAAAAAGACTTCAACTAAAGACTTCAACAAAACCCTTCATACATCTTATTGTGACCGCACCCCAGATGCTTTTAATTTGTACTATTATATATATAAATCAATTTATTATGAGTCTTTTGATGTTCACCAATGCACATAAAAAATTACTTGCTCGAGGTGTTAAATTAGGTGCTTTACCAGACGCTATGGGCCTTTGCGTAGGGCTCTCTGCAAAGTGGATTGAAAGCGTGTTAATGCACGATAAATCAACTTTTGAAAAACAAATACAACGTATTTTAGATGACTCCGAATTGCCTAAAAAAATAAGACGAGTCAAAAATAAAGTTAGAAACGGCGAAAAAATTACAGCCAAAGAACATGAACTATTTGATGTGCTCGCTTTTTACGACGGTTTACAATTATATTATGCGTCACAAAATGTGCATGGCATAAAAGATCAGCTTGATCTCAGCTCTTTTTCTCAATTTGAAGCATCAAAAAAAACTGCAGATAAAGGTTTCTTAAAAGAAATTTACAGCGAACCCGGTATTTATACACAAAAAGAAATAGAAGGCTATCTCAATGCCCTTGCACGAACCATTGACAAAGTAGGCTGCACCGATGAAGTTGGATTTATGCTAAGCAATAAAGGGCATGCTATTGCGCTTTCTTATCATCCAAGCACGCATAATTGGTGCGTCATGGATATTAATCAATGGAAAATTAAAAAATCTGTTTATGGTCAATTCAAATCATTTACCAAGCAATTACTAGGTATATCTAAAGGTGCTCATCATTCACGTGAAGTTGCTGCAAAAATAAAGCTTGGCTTTTCAAGTCACCTTGACGAAAAAAAGAATGAATACTCCGCATTTTCTGCAAAGGCTATTGTGCTTGGGAACTCTAAATATGCAGATGCATTAACGAAAGCATTCCTACAGTTAAAAAAAACGCATGAAATCACTTATGATATGAGTCAGCGCTCAGAAGAGGTTAATTTACTTTATATTGCCACAAAATTTGGTCACGCTGATTACGTTGAAAAATTACTCACATTTCCTGCAGTGAATTTATCTATAGACAATCCCAGCGAAAAATTCCCGCCCTCTATCATTGTGGCTATTCTTCAAGAATATCCTGGTATTCTTGAACAGCTGATTGAATATTATCCCAAAGGCCAGGCTAGACACGACTATGTCAATGCAAAAATACTAGGAGAAACACCGCTTACGCTCGCTGCAATAGAAGGAAACTCAGAGATAGTTAAAGTGCTATTAGCGCATGGAGCAAATCCTAAAATCCCATACGCTATAACTGTCGAGGCATTAAGAGATTTTGCGACGAGAGAAGAGTGTCTTGAAAAAGCAGAGCTATTTATTTCTAAAAAATCAAAAGAATCAGGATATGATCCATCAAATATATCTCTTTTTCCAAAAGATGATGCTTGGATTAGAGGACATGATGAAATTGTCCAATTACTCGCTGCCGCAGAGCAAAAAGTGCTTAGCACTATGGCTTCCTCTAAAAATTTCACCAACAAATATAAAGAAGAAATGAGACCCACTAAAGAAAACCCCGTGATTAACAAGACACCAAAATCACCTTAGTTTTCATTCGCGTCCCCCAAAGCCTAAGCCAAAACGCATGTATTGACAGCAATATAACAGTTAGGTATTCTCCCCCGAATTGGAAATAGACGCGTCTTTGAGCGCATCATAGCAATCAACACACACTCAAATTAAGGAAAAAATTCATGTTAAAACTCGTTTTATTAGGCACACTTTTTTGTATTAATACGTTTTCATTTGCAGCGACTTTAGAAGCACCTCCGCAGTGTCCTGATATTAATCTAATCAAACTCGAAGGCGTATCTAATGCTTTTTACATTGAACCCCTATTAGATCATAAAAAATACTTTATTTATGAACAATCAAAATATAATACACCACAAAACTGGTTATTTGGCATTGTAAATATTAATGCTGAAACAAAAAGCGCTGCTGTACTTAAGGCAAGTAACTTACTAGAAACTGTTTCGGGTGAACCTAAAGCGACTTTAATCCCTTTAACCTCTCCTGAAAAAATCAATGTTTGGATCTGTGAATATGAAACAGAAGACGGTTATCTCGCACAAGCTGCCACCGTTTCAAAATTTAACCATCATCACGCTTTACCAACACTGCCCGCACTACTCGAAAAACTGTCGTAATTTTATAGGGGGCAGGTTCTGTCCCCTAAAGTTTGCTTACCCATAAAGAAATTTACTGGCAAATTTCTTTTTCAATATAGGAATGCTTGCAACGCTTTTCAGTAAAGCTAATGCAAACACACGCTTCACTGGATTATTGCTGGTTAAGATTTTTCGTAACATCTCAGAACCTGCAATAATTTTTTTACCTTCTTGATAACGTGATTGTGTGTATTTATCGAGTTGATCAGCAAGCAGCTTTTCTGCAAAATCAGCCGCGTCTGCCATGCCTAAATTCATGCCACGCCCCCCTGCAGGAGAATGTGAATGGGCTGCATCCCCCGCTAAAAAAACACGGCCTTTCTGATAAGATTTAACCTGAGATATTTTAATTTTAAAGTCCGCTTCTCGTCGAATTTTTTCAAGCTTTAATTCAAAAGGCAGGCTTTTTAATACGCTTTTTGTATTAGACACCAATCTAAAACGCGCGGGCCCAATCGGCGCAACAAACACCATCTCCCCACGCTTTAGCATATACAGCGAAACGCTTGTTTGGCTCAATTGCTTAGCATCAGCATTTGCATCAACATCTGCAATAGACCACACTTCTGGCAACTCAATGCCTTTGGATTCAATCCCGATTAAATCACGCGTTAAGCTATGCGCACCATCCGCTCCTAGCGCATAATCACCCTGAAATTTCGTGCCTTTTGTTGTTGTGACCGTCACGCGCGCGCCATCATCAACCAAGCTTTCTAGTGCTGTATCATAATGAATTCTGCCACCCAGGCTTTCGAACGTTTCTCGCAGGATCGCCTCGGTTTGGTCTTGTGGCAACCCAAGCATAAAATTATAGCCATATTTCACGGGAGAAGCTGCATCTAATTTAAGCACAACCCAAGGCTTTGCTTGTTGATAAAAATGCGCTTCATGATACGCAATGCCTGCCGCCAATAATTTTTCAGTCACGCCTGATGTTTCTAAAATTTTTAAACTATGCGG
This sequence comes from Legionella sp., assembly GCA_033791145.1. GTDB lineage: Bacteria > Pseudomonadota > Gammaproteobacteria > Legionellales > Legionellaceae > JAALKW01. The sequence continues at coordinate 599 of JASJHH010000027.1, read as the reverse complement.
ATTAATACCAACAGCACGTGAAAGCGTTGAACCTGATTTTTTGATATCAATTATATCAACATGTACACCACGCCGTGCTAATTCAACACCTGCTGTTAAACCTGTGGGTCCTGCACCGATAATAATTACCTGCATGGCTTGATATCCTTATTATTAAATTATTTTTGAACAAGCGTATGCCGATAACAACTCACCACGTGATCGTTCACCATGCCTGTTGCCTGCATAAATGCATAACAAATGGTCGTGCCTATAAATTTGAACTGCTTTTGCTTGAGTGCTTTTGCCATTTGATCAGATATTTCAGTATGCGCCGGGATTTCTGCCATGGTCTGCCAATTATTTTGTATGGGCACGCCCCCTACAAATTGCCATAAAAAATTAGAAAACGACATATCTTGTTTTAAAATTAAATACGATTTAGCGTTATTAATCACTGCATTAATTTTAAGTTTATTTCTAACAATATTGACTTCTTCTTTTAATTCTTGTGCGATTGCGAATTCTGATATATTTTTTTTATTTTTCAAAGCTTTAGCTATAGGTAGTACATCTTCGCCAGCTACTTCAGCCACGATTTCATCTATCATCTTACTTGT
>JASJHH010000026.1:0-6482 GCA_033791145.1 Legionella sp. | reverse complement strand
TTCGTCGTCTTATGAGCCTTTAATGCTTCAATAGCCACCTTTGCTTTGAATTCAGAACTGAACGTTTTTTTAGCCATTTTCGTACCCCTTGAGCCAATAGTTATATTTTACACTACTGTCTCATTTTTGGGGTCCACTACTTACAGCCTAAAACAAGCGGCGCTGTAAATTACCTTAAAACAATTCCAGCAGGATTATTAAGCCCTGTGAAAAATAAGTTTTCGCAACTTGATAATCGTCCATTCACAGCGCTTGCATCACATAAAAACAGTCGATTTCCAATAAAATCTGGAACATAAGCAGAGGTTCCAAATTCACTGAGTCCAACATTACCAATGCCACTAAAATTGTCGTTTGTTATTTCGCAATTATTTAATAAGCCTGTGATTGTATCAACCTCACAAACACTCACTTGATTGCTGGTATTATTGGCTACATATAAAAATTTATTATCAGGACTCAATGTTACGCCTTCAGGCCCACTAAACGTGGTTGAAGCAGCTTCTTGGCAATTAGTTACGAGTTTATCTGCGACATCACAAACGGCAACCGTGCTGTTTGTAAAATTGGCGACATAAGTACGTGTTCCGGTTGTATTCAGCGTAATATCAAAAGCACCTGCAAAACTTGAGCTGGTGTTATTAATGCAGTTACTTAATAAGCCTGTACTTGTGTCAATATCGCAAGCAGACACACCCGATAAATTGGTGCCATTAGATACATATAAAATAGTGCCGAGCGGGTTAACAGTAACGCCACTGGGTAAGTTAAAGCTTGTGCCTCCTGCATCAGTGCATCCACTTAAGGCGCCGGTTGTTGTATTTCGTTGGCATACTGTAATGGTATTACTACCAGGGTTTGCAACATATAAAAAATCGCCAGTAGGATTTATTGTCACGGCCTCAGGTAAAGATAAACCGGTGACAGCACTATTATCGCAGTTTGTAAGCCTTCCTGTTGCAGGGTTCACTTGGCACATAGAAAGGGTATTAGCCCCTGCATTGGTAATATAAATATGCTCACCTGATGTGGTTGATGAAACAGCCAACGTATTGTTAAGGCTCGGTTGCGAGCATAAAAACGGATCGGGACTGCCGTTGTTTGTTTTACAAATAATAGGCCCCGCATAAATACCAGACGCCGGAATTTGGTCGCCATTAATTTGTAAGGTGAGTAAGCAGCCTTGTTGTGGGGCGAGCGTAAATGTACTGGAACACACCCCCGAGCCTGTGGTGATTTGTGTGACACCTGATATAGGCGTCATAATTAAATTATACGCACGTGGCATTTGATTGGTGACTTGATACTGAATGGTTTCTGTAAAATTAGAAGGCAGTAACCATGATGTAATAGAGCCTGCTGTTGGCGTGATTGCAAATTTAGCGCGCGCTGCGGCATGCGCTGTTTGAAATGCAAATATACATCCTAAAAGCGTCAAACATAAAAATAGCTTATTTTTCAATCGCATGGCTCATCTCTTTGGGGGTATAAAACAGTGAGAATTGTAATTGCTGTGCATAAAAGTGCTTAAGGCTTAAGCCTTGGTTTAGTGTTTGGTTATTTGCCCTAGCAAGTTTGCTGCGCCCCCAATCAGCAAATTCATAGCCAATAGCTGCTTGTATTTGAGGTATTATTGCTTTTTGAAGCCCCAAACCGAATGTATATGAAAAGCTAGTTTTAGTTTGATTTTTAAAATTAGGCGTTGCAACTTCTTCGGTAATTTTAGGGATATTTCTAAAATAATAAGCATGATTAAATCCAACACCAAGACTGCCTGAAGCATAAGGCAGAATTAAATATTGATTAGATACATCTGTTTTAATTACCCGTGCTTTCGCAGCAACATAAGCATGATTAAGTTTATAGCTGTAATTAGCGTTATTAAAATCAGGGCTCGCATCTTCTAAAATATCGCCTGATAATCTTGCATTGCCAGCACCTTGTAAGCTAATTCCCAATTGTCCTAAATATTTTTCGGATATTTCTTTTTGTTGGGCAACAAAAATTTCGGCTGTTGTAAACGTATGTGTATTACTTTCCGCGACATAGCTTTTTAAAATATCAGGCTGCAGATAAAACGTTTGCGTTTTATTACCGCTGCCCCAAGTCGGCCCAACGCTTAAGCCTACTATATCTATATAACTAGCAAGCGCATGCGCTGAAAATAAAGTGCAGAGTAAAGCGCTAAATAATTTTAATAACTTAATCATATTTACTAAGCCATAACGACTTTGAGGTTCAAATAAGGCCCATTAAAATTAAATGGCCTGCTTCTTGCATCGGTTGATACAATCGCCATGGTGCCCGTTGCAAATTCAGGGGTGCTTCGGTGATCTCCTGGTTGAACGAGTGTATTCGGGCTAATGGTTGAAATTGCATTCAAATAAGCCGCAATGCGATAGCCTATTTCAAGGGTGATTTCGGGCAGATTCTCGTTATGATAATTATAATAAAGCCCGAGCTTGCCATCTAAACCCGGTACCACCTGTGTTGCATCGGGGGCTGTGATTTCCTGACGACTCGTGCCAACGCCATTTTCTGTTAAACGCGCTGCAGTGGAGGTGAAATTATCTTGCGCGCTAATTGAACCAACGGTAACGGTTCCTAATACTCTGCCAATGCCGCCAAAGCTATTTTTATTGTTATGATCAAAAAATTTATATTGAACATCTAATCCTAAATCAGGGCCGACACCCCAATATTTTGAAACGTTTTCGGTTTTAAATGAAAAACTCGGATCAGGTGGTAACGCATAACTATAAAAAGTTCTCGGTACGCCAACGTTATCGCTAAAAATAATCGAGAGTGTTTGATTGACGCGTAAGATATTAAGGCCACCGAAAAAATTTCCTTTGAGCCGAGAGCTGCCCTGAAAGTGCTTATTGATATTCAGTAAAATACTATCAAAGCCAACATCCACACGAGCATTCACGCGTTTGATTGCAAAAACAGGAGGGCTCATTTCATAAACAGGGCCTACAAATTCAATGGTTTGTAAGTCTGTGCCTTCAGAGGCTTGTTTAGAAGCAGTATCATGGCTACCTAAATGTAACCAATCTATATTAATATGCGATAAGCCGAGTTCTTGATTCGCAAAAAATGCATCTAAGCCTAGATTAAATGCAGGCGCATATTTGGGATTAATCGCTTGATAATGCCAGCTTTGATAATAAGGTTGTGTGCCAGAAACAAAAACAGCATATTTTAAGTTATCACTTTGTGGCTTTAGAAATAATACACCTGCGTAAGCATCTACTTTTTTGAAAGCTGAGTTATTATCGGCATGGCTTGATTGAAACGTAACAAAGCAAATACATATTAAAATAATTTTTTTATAGCTCACTACGACAAATCCTTTTGTTTATTTTGTTATTATGTCTATAAAAGCGATTTTAGGGTAATCAAGCGGTTGTGGGATGTCAATTCCCTGCCTACTTACCCTGGTTTATCCAGGGTATCTAGACAATCATTAGAACTAGTTCTAATAATTATTACACCTAGGTTTAATACTAATGGAGGTAAATGCTTTACAATGAAAAACATTAAAATGAATGATTATCAAGGAGTTAATATGTCAGCAAAAATTATTATTTATAGCACTTCACACTGCCCATACTGTGTGCGTGCGAAAGCATTATTAGAACGTAAAGGAATGCAGTTCACCGAAATTTTAATTGATAAAGATGATAAATTAAAAGATGAAATGATTGAAAAAGCACAGCGATATACCGTACCTCAAATTTTTATTAATGATAGTCATGTTGGTGGTTTTGATGATTTGTATGCGCTCGAGTGTTCGGGGAAATTAGACGATTTTAATGTTTAAAAGTAGATATTAAGCATACAGATGAATTCTGCACTTCAAATAGGCACACTAAAATTATCTAGTCGCCTGATTCAAGCGCCTTTGGCGGGCATTAGTTGCGCGCCTTTTCGTGCGTTATTTGCGCAATATACACAACCGGCTTATGCCGTCACAGAAATGATTTCTGCACATTCTATATTGCAGCATCAAAAACTAAATCCACGTTATTTAGCGCATTCAAACCAAGAAGGACCTTGGTGTATTCAGCTATCAGGTCAAACACCTGATTTAATGTATGAGGCCACACAAATTGCAGCGAGTTTTAAGCCTGATTTAATAGACTTAAATTGCGGCTGCCCAAAGCCTAAAATTCGCGCCAAAGGCTGTGGTTCGGCTTTAATGGATTCACCTAAAAATTTAGAAGCAGTTGTAAGTGCAATGCGAAAAGCAACGAATTTGCCTCTAACTGTAAAAATTAGAACATCAGGCGATACAATAGATAAAAATTATCTAGAAGCTGCAAATATAATAGAAGCTTGTGGGGCGGATGCAGTGATTGTACATGGCCGGCATTATTCTGAAGATTATGATGTGGCGGCTAATTATGAGCATATCAAACAAGTGGTTGAACGCGTAAACATTCCGGTGATTGCTAACGGCGATGTATCTGATACAAAAAGCATGCAAGCGTGTTTTGATGCATCAGGGGCAGCAGGTATTATGATTGCTCGTGCGAGTATTGGTAAGCCATGGCTTTTTCAAGCGTTATTAGAGAACAAAATAATACAGCCAACAGCTTTTGAGATTTTAGATTTATTTAAAATACATATAAATCAATTGGCAGTACTTGAAGGCAGCGAACAAGTCGCCTTATTTCAAGCTCGGCGATTATTAAAGTGGTATTTTCCTGATTTAGATAGTAATCAGTTAGCTGATTGTTATAAGATTCAGGACTTAAATTTTTTATATTTAGTTTTGGCAGAATATTATGGTTAATATCGGGCGCTTTAATCAGCTCAAAGTCATCAAAACAGTCGATTTTGGTGTTTATTTAGATGGTCATGATTTGGGTGAAATTTTATTACCGAATAAAGTTGTTCCAGCAAACACAAATCTTAATACTATTTTAGATGTGTTTGTTTACTGTGATTCTGAAGATAGAATTATTGCAACAACCGTGCGTCCTTACGCAGAACTCGGGCAATGTGCTTTTTTGAAAGTCGTTGATGTGAATCATGTAGGTGCTTTTCTTGACTGGGGTTTAGATAAAGATTTATTGGTGCCTCGGCCTGAGCAGCACAAGCTTTTAGAAAAAAACAAATCTTATTTGGTGTATTTAAAGCAAGATAACGAAAATCGAATGTTAGCGAGTACAAAGCTTGATTATTTTCTAGATAAAACCCCGGCGCATTTTAAGGCTGGAGATGAAGTTGATTTGTTGATTGCTGAAACCACTGATTTAGGCACAAAAGCAATTATTAATCATCAGCATTGGGGTTTAATTTATGCAGGCGATATTTTTCAACATTTACGTTATGGCCAATCTATCAAAGGCTATATTAAAACGATACGACCTGATGGAAAAGTTGATGTAACTTTAAGACAATTGGGCCAAAATAACACGCATGATTTAGCGGGGCGTATATTAGCTGAATTAGAGAAGCAGGGTGGTTTTTTAGGTTTACATGACAAAAGCCCATCCTCTGATATTCAGCGCGTGTTTAGTGAGAGTAAAAAAAGTTTTAAAAATGCAATCGGTCGTCTTTATAAACAAAGAAAAATTGATATTGAGGCCAATGGGATTCGGTTAACAAATAAAGAAGAATAATCGGCTGATTTTTTGCAATGGAGCGCAAAAGTTAATATGAAAGATTCACGTATGTTGGCCACTTTGGTTTTATTTTTAGGTGTTGCTCAAGCTGCAACAGCGCATACAATACCTTTGTTTGTGAGTGTGGATGCGACCACTTTGTTCACACGCCTTGGCCAAACCCAATCCATTAATTTAATTAATAATCTTGGCAATACATACGTTGCTGATAAGCATTGGGATAATAAAACAACGGTGATGTTTGGTGCGGGTGCAACGACGTATCAAAAAAATAATTTAATCTTTAATACAGGTCTTCGTTATTTAAGTACGTCGAATTTTTTATTAAACGGCAACGTATGGCAGATGAATAGCGCAGCATTTAATAATTTAGCGTATCAATATCGTGTTAAAAGCGATTTAATTTTAGTTGAAAATGCGATTTCATATGCAAAAAATTTATTATTACAACCGAGTTTTATTTTAGGGCTAGGTTACGCATCCAATACAGCTGATAGTTATCAAGTCTCAGCACTTTATAACCATGCATCAGAGCCTTTGCAGACTTTTTCAGGCAAACGAAGCGCACAACTTGCTTATGAAATAGGTGCGGGTTTAGATTATTTTGTATTAAAACCTGCTGTAATAGAGCTCGCGTATCGTTTTATAGGGGCTGGTAAAGGCTATTTAGGTTATTCGCCTTTGCAAAATACAACCGCGCGTTTATCGACAGGGAATATTTATTATCACACGATTAGCTTAGGGATTAGGCTTTATTATGATCATACGTATTAAGCAAATTAGTTTATTATTATTTTTAAGTTTATTTTTAATCTTATCTCATGCAAACAATCCTATTTTTGATAT
>JASJHH010000025.1:0-18219 GCA_033791145.1 Legionella sp. | reverse complement strand
CAACAGCAGTTGCATCAGCAACGTTTAAGAAAGGCACAACGCCTTGTGAGCGGCCATTGGTGCCTTTAATATGTGCGCCCATGGCACGTACAGACGTCCAGTCGTTACCAAGCCCGCCTGCAAATTTAGACAGCAAAGCATTATCTTTTATGGCAGCATAAATGCCATCAAGATTATCTGGAACAGTGGTAAGATAACAGCTAGATAGTTGAGGTCTTGTTGTACCTGCATTAAATAAAGTAGGGGTTGATGACATATAATCAAACGATGACAGCTGCAAATAAAATTCAATGGCTTTGTCATCACGTTTGGAGGCTTTTTCTCTTAAAGAAAGTCCCATCGCAACGCGCATAAAAAAGCCTTGAGGTAGTTCATAGCGCGTATTATGTTCGTGAATAAAATAGCGGTCGTAAAGTGTTTGTAGGCCTAAATAAGTAAACTGCATATCTCGTTCAGGTAATAAAGCTTTGCTTAATTTTTCTAGATCAAACTCCGCAAGCGCCGGGTCAATAATTTCTTGATTGATACCTTGCGTTAAATATTTTTTAAAATATTCAGGATATAAAGCGGTCATTTCATCACAGGTTGTTTCTTGCTGCATGCCGAGTTTACTTAAGGCTTCAGTACGTAAGCTGTTTAACAATAAGCGCGCACTCACATAGCTATAATTAGGTTCTTTTTCAACTAAGGCACGGGCAGCCATAATCAGTGCTTTGTGCACATCTTCAAGGTTGGCTTGATGATATAAATTACGCAAAGCGTCTTTTAGAATAGGTTCGGCTGAAACATCTTTGAGATCATGACAGGCTTCTTTGACCAAGGTTTTAAGACGTTTTAAATCAAGCGGTTTTAGCTCACCATCCGGCATAGTAATCATCGGTGGTGTTGGGCCTTTTACAGGCTCTAACTTTATGGCTGCGTCACGTGCTTTTCGACGTTCTTCGCGATATAACACATAGGCACGGGCAACTTTATAGTCACCACTACGCATGAGTGCAAGTTCGACCTGATCCTGAACATCTTCAATATGAATAGTGCCACCGTTAGGTAGCCTGCGATGGAATGCACTCGTGATTTGTTGCGTGAGTTGTTCAAGATTATGATGAATTCGATCAGAGCTTGCTGCACTGCCGCCTTCAACAGCAATAAAGGCTTTGCTTAAAGCAACCTGGATTTTTTCTGCATCATATGGTGCGACTTTACCATTTCGTTTAATGGTTTTAAGGGTTCCAGGGGCATGTACTGTGAACTCGACAGGGCTTTCTAGTGATAAATTGTCTGTAGGTTCAAGTAGTTGGGCCATAGTTCCTCCTGAGGAGCGTTAAATGTTATAAAAAATTAGGGGTGTAAATTCCAGTAAAACACAAGATGTAGTGTTTTAAGCACTGATAATCACAATATAATGTGTTTTGTTTGAAATAACAAGAGGATAACTCTGGGTATAATCAGGGTATATGCTGTGGATAAGTTGTGTACTTATTCTTGATACTTTAGATAAGCCTACATCTTTACTTTAATCTGACAGTTTTATTTTTATTTGGTTTTTTATTCGCGAGGCTTAACAATAACGGCATCACTAACACCCAAAGCACCGCGGGTATTCAAATGCAAAGAACCGACATTGGCATAAATTTGTGTGGAGCTACCACCATCAAGATTTAAAGCATCTTCACAATAAAGGGGGAAAGATTTCATGCGTTTAGCAAGTGCAGTTGTGCTCATTGCTGCATGCTCTGTTATGAGTAAAATGACTTTATTATTTTTTGTAATACCAAGGGCTGTACGTTCAGCAACAGCTGGTTTTAATTTGGGAATTTTTCCATTAATTAATAAGCGCGGCCCACTTTGTATAGCAAAATCAACGCCACGATTTTTTGTTTGATATTGAGAATATCGGGTTAAATAAGGTTTGTTTTTAATCGTATAAAATACGCCCCACCAGCTGATAGATTTAATTGGGCTATAACGATGCGCGTGACCAATACGTAAGCCAAGCGGATTATATTCGGTATCAAAAAATCCGCCATTGATAGCAATTAATGCATTGCTATGTACAGCCATTTCTTCAACAGAAGCATGAGGCCTTGATAAGTCACTGGCAGCAATTAAATCCAATTGCTGTTTTTTTAAGTCGATTCGAAAGGCATGAATATGGGCCCATGGTGTCATGGGGTTGGGTAATAAATCACGGTATTCAATGCCAGGTGCTACTTCTTCCCATTGACTGGCATGCGCCGTTGAATTAATCAAAGCAATTAAAAGCAAGCCAAGCAGGGCAGGTTTAAAGTAAAATAGGGTTGGTTTGGAGGTTTGCCTTAGCATGGTTATCTTGTATCCTTGTTTGCAAGTAATTAAAGCATTAATTATTATAAATTAATTAAACTTAATTAGGACTATCATGCGAAATTTGTCCCAACAGATCAACCGAAAAATAGCATTAGAGCAATTAATGGCTGATGTATTAAAACGCACACGTGCTTGTGGGGCAACTGATGCCGCAGTTTCTGTGAATCATGACCAAGGATTTAGTGTTGATGCACGTATGGGAAGTATTGAAACCGTTGCTTTCAGCGAAGAAAAAGGCGTTGCTGTTTCGGTTTATATAGGCCAACAAAAAGGCAGTGCATCAAGCAGTGATACCTCAAGTGCCGCATTAGATAAAATGGTTGAAGCAGCTTATGAAATTGCTAAAGTCAGCGCAAAAGACCCCTGTTTTGGTTTGGCGGATGCTGATTTAATTAATAAAAATTATCCGGATTTAGATTTATTACACCCCTGGTCAATTACACCTGAAGCGGCAGGCGAGCTTGCTTTGGCCTGTGAAGCGAAGGCGCTAAGTTTAGATAAGCGTATTCATAACTCAGACGGCGCGAGTGTTGCGAGCTATACTTTTTGTCATGGCTATGCGAACACCAATGATTTTTTAGGTGTGATTGAAGGCAGTCGTCATAGTTTGAGCTGTTCTTTGCTGGCAGAAGAAGGCGGTAGTATGCAGCGTGATTATGCTTATACTACGGCAAGAGATGCTAAAAATTTAGAAAAAAGCGATGATTTAGCTGCTTTGGCAGCTAAAAGAACGGTTGAGCGTTTATCGCCTAAGCAACTAGAAACGCAAAAAACACCTGTAATTTTTTCCTCTCGTCTTTCAAGTAGTTTGCTGAATGCGTTTGTTCAAGCAATCAGTGGTTCAAGTTTATATCGAAAGCAGTCATTTTTATTAGATAGCCTAGGGCAAGCTATTTTTCCTGAAAATATTCATATATTTGAAGAGCCGCATTTATTAGGCGGGCTTGGTAGTTCACCGTTTGATGGTGAAGGCATTATTACGCGGCCGAATGTATTGATTAAAGACGGTGTATTACAACAATATGTTTTAGGTAGTTATTCAGCAAGAAAAATGGGTTTGAAAACAACAGCAAATAGTGGTGGTGTGCATAACCTAGCCGTGAATCCAACCGCAGGTGATTTAGATGATTTGTTGAAAAAAATGGACAGAGGCTTCTTAGTGACAGAACTGATGGGGCAAGGTGTGAATGGCATGACGGGTGACTATTCTCGTGGTGCTGCAGGCTTTTGGGTCGAAAATGGTAAAATTCAATATCCAGTGGATGGTGTCACTATAGCTGGCAATTTGAAAGACATGTTTCAGCAGATTATTGCAGTGGGTACGGATACTAATCCTTCAATTTCAACCCGTTGCGGTTCTATTTTGATTGAAGAGATGATGGTTGCTGGTGGGTAATTATTTATAAAACAGGAGTTAGGCTAATGCATGGAGCATTTAGAACGTTTGGATTTTTTTCGCGAAATTTTGTAGGAAAGCAATTTCTTCGGGAGCACGTAGGCAAGTGCCCTGAGGTATTTTCAGAGGCGGCTTATTATCATAAAGAAGATAAAAAGCTGGTAGGAGAATTAACGGCAATAAATTCCAATATATTAAGGTATGTGCCACATACATTATTATCTGATCTACCATATGCAAAAAAACTAGTAGGATTAAACAGCAGGGCATTTCAGCATTTACCTGAAGAATCAAAAGCTGATCCAGGTGTAATAGATGCTATGAAAGAGAGATGTGTTATTGAACAGAAAAATAAAAGTGATACTCCAGACGAAACCAGGCCGTTTATGCCTGTGTCATGAGTACTTAAGGCTAGCGAACAGTAAGTGTTTTTAAACACTTACTGTAAAAAAATAGGTTGAAAATGAGAAAACAAGAATAAACTAGGAGTTTTAAATTTAGTTTTTATCACGAAAAGTAATACGTCCCTTGGATAAATCATAAGGGGTTAATTCAACTTTAACTTTGTCGCCGGTTAAGATTCGAATGTAGTTTTTACGCATTCGCCCAGAAATATGAGCTGTAATGATATGTCCGTTTTCCAGTTCAACACGAAATTTGGTGTTGGGTAGGGTGTCAATAATGATACCGTCCATTTCAATGTGATCTTCTTTTGCCATTGTAATTAGTTTCTCAAAAATATAAATACATAAAGCGCTTATAGTGCACCAAAATCAAATTAATCGCAAGGTGCTGCTTAAATAATACATGTGATTTTTTTGAAAAATAGCGTTGAATTTGCCCATCTTATTGACAAATAAATCGCTATTAGGGTGTAATGTTTTTTTTTCGAGTTTCACGCTTATATGGAGATATTTTGAGCGCACAAGTTAAGTTTTCTGAAATACATAAAAAATCAACTGCATATTTAGTTTTCTTACTCGCTACAGCATTTTATTTATACGAATTTATTTTACAAGTTGCGCCAAGTGTTATGGCCAAACCCATGATGCAAACGTTTAATGTTTCTGCAACTGGCTATGGCATGATTTCGGCCTTTTATTTTTATGCCTATGCACCAATGCAAATACCCGCAGGCTTATTATTTGATAGATATGGGCCAAGAAAGCTCATGACACTTGCGATTATGCTGTGTGCGACGGGTTCCATTTTTTTTGCATCGACGACGAGTATTTTCACGGCGGCAGCCGGACGGTTTATGATTGGTTTTGGCTCGGCTTTTTCGTTTATTGGTGCACTGGTGCTCTTATCTCGTTGGTTTCCACCTTCACACTTTGCGATTCTTGCTGGCATTGCGCAATTTATGAGTTCGATGGGTGCAATCTTTGGTGAGCGGCCTTTAGCCATGCTAATTAACGCCGTCGGTTGGCGTGAATCCAGTTTTATTTTAGGTGGTGTTGGTTTTGTTTTAGCGATTTTGTTTTGGAGTTTTATTCGAGATTATCCACATCAGTCAACGCAATCGGTGCCAACCCATCGCCTGCGAGATGAATGGAAACGTTTGCGCGCGGTGTGCGGCAAAAAACACACCTGGATAACAGGTGCTTATGCGTGCAGTATTTGGACACCAATTGCTGTATTTTCAGGACTTTGGGGGATACCTTATTTAGAAGTAAAGTTTAATATTGGTTTATTAGCAGCCTCAAGCATGTGTAGCATGACCTGGCTTGCAATTGGCATTGGGAGTCCTTTATTTGGCTGGCTCAGCGACAAACTTGAATCACGACGACTGATACTGGGTTTAAGTGGGGTGCTTGGGTTAGTTGCAACGATATGTATTTTGTATCTACCTGGTATATCTAAGTTTTGGATGTATTTTATTTTATTTTTATTTGGTCTTGGAGCCAGCGGCCAAACCGTGAGCTTTGCTGTGGTTAAAGATAATAATGATCCCAATTTAGTTGGGACGGCTTGTGGCTTTAATAATTTATCGGTTGTTATAGGTGCCGCTGTTTTTCAACCGCTGGTTGGCGTTGCATTGCAGCATATAGGATATTCTACGGTGATTAATGGGATTTCCGTGTATGGTCTTGCTGCTTATCAAAAATCCTTGATTATTATGCCGTTAAGTTATTTAATTAATTTCTTATTGGTGCTTTTTGTCCTTAAAGAATCGCATCCTACGCATATTAAAAACCAAGGACGTGTTCGTGGCGGTAATATTAGGGATTGATCCAGGGTCACGTATTACAGGATATGGCTTAATTCGTGCCATAGGTAATGACTTAAAATATATTGATAGCGGCTGTATCCGTACAGAAACGAGTACGGGCTTAAGCGGGCGTTTACTTGATATTTTTAATGGTATTTGCCAAATCATGACGGCATTTAAACCCGATGAAGTGGCTATAGAACAAGTGTTTATGCATCAGAATGCAAACACAGCACTTAAATTGGGGCATGCGAGAGGAGCTGCCATGGTTGCGGCGGCTTCTTCTGATAGTACAATTCATATTGCTGAATATGCACCGCGTCAAATTAAACAAGCCGTTGCAGGATATGGTGCGGCTGATAAAGAGCAAGTCAAACAAATGGTGATGCGCTTGCTTGTGTTAGTTAAAGCCCCTCAAGCAGATGCATCTGATGCACTTGCCGCAGCAATTTGTCACAATAATATGAAGCAAAGCCTTTTATTTAGGAGTAAATGCACATGATAGGTTGGCTTAAAGGTGAAATAATTGATAAACAACAGCCTGGAAAATTAGTGCTTGATGTGGCGGGTGTTGGTTATGATGTTGAAACATCGTTGCCTTCGTTTTTTGAGGTTGAGGCAATTAAAGGCCCTGTTAGTCTGCATATTCATACGTTAGTTCGGGAAGATGCGATTATTTTATATGGTTTTTTGTTGCTTGAAGAACGAAGTTTATTTCGAGCTTTAATCCGTGTAAATGGTGTTGGTCCCAAACTTGCCATTGCAATTTTATCGAGCATTCGCCCCGATGAATTTGTACGATGCATTCGGCAAGAAAATGCTGTCTTACTGACAAAACTTCCCGGTATTGGTAAAAAAACAGCAGAACGCCTTGTGGTTGAAATGAAAGATAGATTAGATAAACTTGATTATTTTTCGAGTACACCTGATGCGAACCAAGCTTTAGCGCATGCAGATGAAGCAATGAAAGCACTAGAAGCCTTAGGTTATAAACCACAAGAAGCAAACAGAGTTGTAAAAGCCCTAGATGATGGACAAAAAACTTGTGAGCAGCTAATTCGAGAAGGGTTACAAAGCCTTGCTACACGATAAAGTTACACGATAAAATCATCGCTGTGTTTAGGGCAGCAAGGAAAATAAATACGGATAATTAAGCCGCTATGTTTGGTTGGTGTGTCGAGTTCAATATGGGCATGGTGCAGTGCTGCAATTTGTTTAACAATTGCAAGACCAAGCCCGCTTCCAGCACTTTTACTGCCAAGCACACGAAAAAAACGTTCAAACACCCGGGATTGTAATTCTTTAGGAATACCGGGTCCATTGTCAGAAATTTCTAACATGGCGCGACCATTTTTGGGCCGTACACGTACGATAATTAATCCATTTTTAGGGGTATAGCGAATCGCATTATCAACAAGATTTCGTATTAAGATACAGAGTGCCGTATTATTTCCTTGAAAGACAGGTGTTTTTTTGTCAGCTTGAAGTTCGAGTTCAATTTGTTTTTCAATAGCTTTAGGTGCAAGCATGGTGAGCATATCACGCGTGATACGCATTAAATTAATGCGCTCAAAGTCATTTACATTAGGTGAGTCAGGAACGAGTCGACTCATAGTTAAAAGCTGTTGAACGATATGTGTGGTTCTATTAACGCTTGCAATCAGCTTTTTAAGAGATGTGTTTTTTTCATCGACTGTATTTGTTTTTAATGCGACTTGTGCTTGTGTTTTAATGGCTGCAAGGGGTGTTTTGAGTTCGTGTGCTGCATCGGCAGCAAAGCGTTTCTCACGCTCAAATCCTTCTTGTAGTCTGAAAAAAAGTTTATTTAGCTCATCTAGCATGGGTTTGATTTCATCAGGTGCAGATTCAAGGCTCACGGGTTCAAGGTGGCTTGGTGCTCGGTGTGCAACTTCTTTGGCAATTTTATCAAGGCTTGCTAAACCACGTCCAATAATAATCCAAATAAGAAGCCCTGAAAGAGGGAAAGTCAGCAACATAATATATAAGTCATCTTGTGCAATGCGTCGTGCTAATTCGTTACGAGTGTCGTAGCGCTCTGTTAGAATAAGATGTGATCCTGAAGTTTCATTGAATGTGCTAAAAACGCGCCATTTTTTATTCTTAATGTATGTGCTACTGAAGCCTTCTTTTATTGTATCCGGTGAGAGTGTGGGTGCATTGGGTGAGCGCAATAAAAGCTTGCCTTGACGGGACCATATTTGAAAACTAAAACGCTTAGCGAAATTATCGGTAGACGGTGAATTTGAACTTAAACTGGGTGGATGTTCATTTATTTTTTGGGGAATATGTTGAAGTGTTCTTTGAATAGCATTGAGTGTGCGTTGATTGGGAGAGTCTCCCAATAATGCATCGTAAGCTAAGCCTGAAACAGCCATTAAAGTATCTAAATGTGTTTCAATATCTTTTCTATTGAGGTAATAATTTCCGATAGCGGTTAATGTTGTAGTGACACTGATGGCCAGTAGCAAATTAATGAGCAGAAATTTACGAATTGAAGTTTTCAAGCGCTTTCCTATGTTTTTCTAGATATCCTAGATATCTGTATTTTTCTCAGCGATATATCCAATGCCGCGAATCGTACGAATAAAATCAGCATTGAGTTTTTTTCTTAAATTATGAACATGTACTTCGAGTACATTGCTGTCTAAATCTTCATCCCATCCGTAAATGCTTTGCATGAGTTGTTCGCGCGATAAAACATGACCATGATTTTCAAGTAATTTTTGGAGCAGTGCGAATTCTCGCCTGGAGATATTAATTTCTATATCATCAAGTAAAACCGTATGTGCAGCTGGGTTAAGCGTGATGTTTTTATACTGTATAAGGGTGTCAGCGCGCCCTTGGGAGCGTCGCGTAAGTGCACGGATGCGAGCACTTAATTCGCTTAAATCAAAAGGCTTAATCATGTAATCATCAGCACCTGCGTCTAAGCCTTCAATACGATTTTCGATTGATTCGCGGGCTGTCAAAATAATAACTGGCGTTGTGTTACCTGCATGACGAATGCTTTTTAAAAGGGCGAGCCCTGAGAGTTTTGGAAGTGCTAAATCTAAAATAACCAGTTCAAATGATTCTATTTGAAGCGCTACTTTTGCAGATTCACCATCTTTTAGCCAATCAACCACATACCCAAATTGCATGAGTCCGGTTTTAACTGCATCACCTAGTAGTTCATCATCTTCTATGAGTAATAGTCGCATGATGTGCTTCTCTCCTATAAGATAATCTTACAAGTGATCTTGTGCGCGTGATTTAGATAACTTTGTTTTTATTTCAGGCGTTTTGACATGTTTTGCAAGATAAAATGCTTGTAGTAACACGAAAAGAAGCGTACATCCTGCGCCACCAAATAGCTTGAAATTAACCCATGTATCCGTGTCGTAATGATGCGCAATATAAAGATTTGCAATGCCCATTGCAGCAAAAAAAACAGACCATGCATGGCTTAACCGTCTCCAAATTTTTTCAGGTAAAGTAATATTAGTTTCCATTATTTTTTGAATAATTGGCTTTTTGCCAATATAGGCAGATCCCAAAAAAACAATAGATGTGAGCCAATAAATAGCGGTTGGTTTCCATTTAATAAACCATGGGTTATGAAAAAATAACGTCGCACCACCGAGAATTAAAATCATGAAGAGGCTAATCACATGGAGTTTTTCATAACGTTGATATTTAATACGATAAATCACGACTTGTAAAATTGACATAACAATCGCAACGGCGGTCGCGCTGTAAATACCAAATAGTTTGTAGCAAACAAAAAAAATAAGAATGGGAAAAAAATCGAACAATAGTTTCATGGTGTCTACCGTTTTTAAAGTTGAGCATATTAAACATGAAGATTAAGTATAGCATAGGTGATTTTAAAAAAAGAATTCAAGCGTATTATTTATTTACAATCAAGATCAAATATGATACAATGTGCGAAGTTATTATTACTTTGTTTAGTGAGGTATTATGCGTATAACACAATCTTGTAATTTATTAGATCAAGTTAAACAAATAAAATCTTCGGATGCGCGGGCAGTGGTTCCTAAAAACTGTTATACCCGTTCGTATCCTAAAGCTTTTTTTTGGCTTGGCTTAGATGTTTTATTTTTCATGTTAGGTATGCTGCTTATTTTTACAAATCCGTATGCTGGGTTTAAACTATTGGGTGGCTTGGTTTCTGGTGTTGCCACGGCCATGTTATTTGTATGGGCGCATGATGCGGCACATGGCGCGTTGTTTAAAAATAAAAAAATAGCGGAGCTATTAGGCACCTTTGTCATGCTACCGTCTTTGAATATTTATCGGATGTGGGCCTATGGTCATAATCGAGTGCATCATGGCTTTACGTCTTTTTCGCCAATAGACTGGATTTGGCGTCCGTTTACGCCTAAGCAATATCAAGAACTTTCGGGCTTTCAGCGGATGTTATATCGTATCGAACGCAGTTTCTTCACCTGTGCATTTCATTATTTGCGTCGTGTTTGGTGGGCTGAAATGCTTGGATTTAATCCAGGCAAAGATAAAAAAGAACGTCGGTATTATCGTGATGGCAAATTTTTAGTGTTAATTTATGCATTAATCATGTCTACAGTTGCTTATTTCTTTGCTGGTGGATTGATTGGTATTCTCTCGGCTGTTATCTTACCTTTTATTGTCTTTAATTATTTTATTGCGATGATTGTTTATTTGCACCATACGCATCCAGAGATTCCATTTTTTGATGTGAAAAGTGAATGGTCACAAGTAGTCGGCGCATTGTACTGCAGTACGATTATTAAGTGCTCTAAGCTTTCGCAAATGTTATTGCATAATATTATGACGCATATCCCGCATCACTTGGATGTTCGTATTCCTTTTTATCATTTGCCAGAAGCGTATCAGGCACTCAAAAAAGAATATGGTGAGTATATCCATGAGTATGAATTTAAATGGGCTTATGCATTCAAGATTTTTAAGCAATGCAAGTTGTATGATTTTGAAAATAAAATTTGGATGGATTTTAAAGAAGTGAAATAATATTTACTAGTCATACTTATTTAAGGAAGCTAAATGAAAAGGATTTTTATTATTTGCATATGCTTATATGCAAATTTTAGTTTTGCATGTACGCACTTTAGATTAATCGCGAAAGATAACAGTGTGATTATTGGGCGCTCCATGGAGTTCGGGCCTAATCTTGAAACAGAAATTTACACGGTTAATCGCGACACGGCGTTTAATAGCAAAACGCCTGATGGAAAGCCGGGTTTAAATTGGAAAGCCAAATACGGCTATTTAGCACTCAATGGATTTGGCTTGTTTCCTGTGAGTGGTATCAATGAACAAGGCTTATCGTTTGATTTGCTTTATTTTCCGGACCTCGCACAATATGAGGCATATGATGCAGATAAAGCATCGAATGCCATGCCTTATTATCAAATCGCAGATTATTTGTTAGGCAATTTTTCAAGTATTGCCGAAATCAAACAAGCCTTACCTAAACTCAATGTTTATGCAAAAGCGTTAGAACATGCCGGCCAATCGGTTGTTTTTCCTGTGCATTATGTTGTGACTGATAAAAATGGCGGAAGTATTGCTATTGAATACATCAAAGGCAAACTTCATATTTATGATAATAAAACTGGTATTTTAACCAATTCACCGAGTTATCCTTGGCAAGTAACAAATTTAAAAAATTACGTTAATTTAACACCTAACGCCCCAGATTCGATTACAAAAGATGGTATCACATATACGGCAACCGGCCAGGGTGGAGGCGCTGTAGGTTTGCCTGGCGATTACACACCACCGTCGCGTTTTGTTCGTGTGGCTTATTTGGTGAGTACAGCAGAACAAATGGATAATGCTTCTAAGACCATTAATTTAGCAACACATATTTTAAATAACGTTGATATTCCTTATGGCGCTGTTCGTGGCCCAAAAGGGGATAACAAAGCAAATGATATGGATTATACGCAATGGGTTGTAATCAAAGATTTAACGCATCATGCGTTGTACTTCAGGGATTATTTAAATCTAACCATGCAAAAAATTGATATGAATCAATTTAAATTTGAACCAAACTCACCAGCATTCAGAAGGAAAATAGGATGAAATTAACCGTTTTTCTACGCGTTTTGATGTTGATGTTGAGTGCAAGTGGCGTGTTTGCTGGCACAATGGGGACTGAGAGCATCGATGAGGAGTGTCGTTTTGATGGTTGCAATCATCCGGTTTGGGAATTTGGTGTCAAGGCATTATATCTGAACGTAGACTACGGTCACGATCCATGGGTTACTGAGCGAGAGGTAATTGATACGCTTACAGGATACTCACAAGACGCTGCAGTATTAAAGGGGTATGGATGGGGTGAATTTGCCGATGCGATGTATCATTTTGCACCTGGAAAAGCATTTGATTTAAATCTTTATTATTTAGATTATACCGATAAAAAGAGTGGGTTATTGCCGAATGGTGGTTTAAGAACTGTGCATCAGCGCTCCAAGTGGATTACTGGAAATGCTGAATTACACCAGGTGTTACCTATTGCGGATAACAATGCGATTCGTGTATTTATGGGCCTTAATTATAGTTATATAACTAAAAAAAGAAATTATAATCGCGATATAAAAAACTTAGCCTTAAGAAACCTTAATTCGATACGTGGCGAAAGTAATGGGGGGTATTATGGTGCAGGACCAAGATGGGGTGGTCATGTGCATTATAATTTACCTGCCTTTTTGGCCAGTGGTTTTAGTGTGTATGGAGAGGGTGCAGCAGGGCTGTTAATAGGCCAAAGTCATGCAGGGGTTGTTGCAGTTACACAACCACAGACAGTTTTAGGCAGTGTTAATCGTAAAGTGCATCAGTTTTCAGTGGTATTTGAGTTTGATGCAAAGCTTGGTGCGAATTATACCCATGCGACACGGTTTGGGTTATTGGGGGCTGAGTTAGGTTGGATGGTCTTTGACTATCTTTCAGCAATAGAAGACAAAGCCAATGCAGAAAGCAGTGATGTGCTCTATCAAGGATTTTATGCAGGTGTGAAATGGCAGGGTGATTTGGCGTGATAGTTAGCACAGATCTTGCCATGAAATGGCGAATAATGGACATATTAAAAAAAGTACTTGAGCTAGAACTAGATGCGGATAAGTACTTAAAAATAGAATTTACTGAGTCGAGGGTTTTATGAATCCAGAGACTCCGGGGATAAGACAATGGATTTTGAAACAATATTAAACTTTTGGTTTAATCAATTAACGCCAGAACAATGGTGGAAGAAAGATCTTGAGATTGATCAGTTTATCATTGAAAATTTTTCTTTGATTCATCATCAAGCTATTTCAGGCAGGTTGTTCGCTTGGAGAAAAACAGCTCGTGGATGTTTGGCTGAATTGATTATTCTTGATCAGTTTTCACGAAATATGTTTCGTGGAACCCCGAGAAGTTTTGCATATGATAGCATGGCCCTGATTTTATCCCAAGAAGCCATCCGCAAAGAATTTGATCAAAAATTATCTATTTCAGAGCGATCATTTCTATATATGCCATTTATGCATAGTGAATCTTTAGAGATACATCAACAAGCATTGATGTTATTTTCAGCACAGGGCTTAGAGGACGCGCTTGAATTTGAAAGACAACATTTTGATATTATTAAGCGCTTTCAACGATATCCTCATCGCAATAAAATTTTAGGACGGTCATCTACAGCATTAGAAGAACAATTTTTAAAGCAACACGAAGGGTTTTAAATTTACGGAGCTGTATATTGTTTTGATAATTAAGGATAGACATGTCAAAGGATGATCAAACTGATAAAAACGTATCATGTGATAATGTTGATGTTGTAAGTAATGTACAAATACAAAATTTTGCGGTTTTTGTAACACAGGTCAAGTCCAAAAAGTGCTGTAAATTCCCATTAATTCGTCCTATTAATTTACTCTGTTAATTAAGCATTCTCATGCATTTGTATAACCCTTGTATCAGCCTTGTTAGCTCTATTTTTATCTCGCTCAGAAACCCAATCATGAAATTCATCCATATCGAGGTATCGTCTTTCTTGCCACACTTCATTTTTCTCAGCGAGAAGCGCTCCGATTAATCGAAGGGCTGAGTCGTCATTAGGAAAAATACGGATAACCCGCTCACGGCGCCTGATTTCCTCATTTAAACGTTCCTGCATGTTCGTTGTGCGTAGGCGTTTGCGATATTTCTCAGGCAGGGCAATGACTGCCATAGCATCTTCAAAGGCCTCTTCTAAGCAGGCAACAGCTTTAGGGGCCTTCTTTTCAAAGCGCTCAACAAAATCATCTAGGCGACGACGTGCCTCTTTCATGTCAGGTGCTTGAAGCACTAATTTTGCATAAGACGCCACTTCAGTACGATTTCGAACAGAGGTCGCACCAAGGATGTTGCGCATTAGGTGTACCTGGCAGCGTTGCCAGGTGGCACCTTGGAAGTGCTTTTTAATGGCTTCTGTCAGCCCTGAGTGCTGGTCTGAAATAACAAACATAACACCTTTCAAACCGCGTTGCTTAAGCCAGCGAAACGTCTCATCCCAGGTAGAAAAGCTTTCGGTGTCGCCGATTTGAATCCCCAGTATTTCTCGAAATCCATCCGAGCGAATACCCGACACAGTCAGTGCTGCGCGAGATACAACCCGATCGTCTTCGCGTCTTTTAAAAAATAAAGCATCCATCAAAATAAAGGGGTAGTCTTCGCCATCAAAACGTCGTTCGTTAAAAGCACGGACGCGTGCATCGAGCCCCGTACATAATGAACTGACTGTCGATTTTGAAAAGCTTGCACCGCAAAGCTCTTCTGTAATGTTGGTGACTTTTCGTGTTGAAACGCCATTAACAACCATTTCCATCAAAGATAAAAGAAGTGCTTGCTCACTGCGTTGGTAACGTTTAAAAATTTCTGTTGAAAAAGAGCCATCGCGTGTTTGCGGGACTTGAAGCTGCACCGGACCAACCCGCGTATAAAGTTGCCTTACCCGGCTACCATTACGGTAACCAGCGCGACCCTCTGAGCGTTCATAAGGCTCCGCGTTTAATGATTCGCTCACCTGCGCTTCCAATATCTGGTTCAAAACATTCTCAACAAGCTTCGCTAATCCGTCTTGCCCTGTTAAAAGTTCTGGAAGTAAATCTTTTCCAACGGTAACATTGTAATCGGTCATCGCTATCCTCCGGTTTTTATTGTTATAGAGACATAACTAATATACCGAATTTTGGTGATGACCCCTAACTCAAAAAGCCACCTCGAATTTACAGCAGTTTACGGACTTAACCGTAACACATAATGCTCAAGGTATTCTTTCAGCTATTAGTACTAATTTTTCTGACTTTTTTCAAATAGATTATCTTCCATCTTCCGGCACCTCATTCTATGAAGTATTTGACGATGCAAACAAAAAAAAATATTGTGATTGGCTGAATGAGCCAATCACAAGATATTACCAGTGTCTTCTTTCTATTCATGATCAAAAGCTATGGTTTAGAAAACAATTCATCCAAAATGAATGGCTGATTGAAATTGAGTCTTTCCAGTCACCAGCACTAATAACCAATTTTACCCATTCATTTGAAAATCTAATAGGTAATGAAGAGAAAGAAAATTATATTATTGCATCGAAAGTCTTGGAAAAAAAATTAGTAACGTTTGTTTTTGACACACTTAATTTTGATGCCGTCCGATTGTATCAACTCAATAACGATGCATCTGGCACTGTTATTGTTGAGTCTAAAAAATCAAACATAAATTCTTTTCTTCATTATCGTTTTCCAGCTACTGATATACCCAAAAAAATCCGAGGAAATTTCCAAGATATTTTGTATCGATATATTCCTGATATTACATCTCAAGATTATGTAATCAATATGGCTGTGGATGATATCTCAATTCCACTGAGTCTAGCTGATGCTCGATCTGTCGCCCCCGTTCATAAACAATACTTAGAAAATATGGGAGCCAAAGCAGCATTTACACTTCCCATTATTATTTCGGGGAAGTTATGGGGATTTTTAGCATGCCAAAATCAAACGAAAAAATACATTCACCCTGAAGATCGTTTTTTTTGTCGATTACTAATAGAATATTTTTCTAAGAATATCGATTTATATTACTTAAAACAAAAAAAAATTTACCAAAATTCACTTTTATCTTTGCAATCTAAAATTGAAGCAATTATCACGAAGAAAGATAATTTTAAAGATATATTTTCCGATGATTACTTAGGCTTAAATAAACAGATGAATTCATGTGGTTATGTTATAAAAACAGATGATTTCTATCGCGGTATAGGCATTATTCCTTCTAAAAAAGAAGTAATCGCACTGTATGATTGGATAGTTCAAAGAACTAAAAATAGTCTGTTTCACTGCGATGATCTGCAAAACATCTTTCCTGAGAGCAAAAAGTTTTCAATACCAATTTTTGGTGTGCTTTGCGTGAAATTTTTGAACTTAAGTAAAAAGGGATATTTATTGTTTTTTAGAAAAGAATATATCAAAACTTTAACTTGGGCAGGAAATCCCGAACTTATTATTGAGCCATCCGGTGCAAACACTAGCTATTCCCCAAAAAGTTCTTTTACAGCATGGAAAGAAGAAGTAAAAGGGCAAAGTGAAGCTTGGTCAAAAGATACAATTCAATTTGTAATTTTGTTAAAACAAATCATTAAAGATAAATGGTTACAGGAAAAATTGAGAAAAAAAGCTAAGATTGATCCTTTGACAAAAGTGGAAAACCGTCTTGCGTTAGAGGAAGATATTCTAAAAATCACAACCGACAAACGCCGTGAAGCCTACCCATTGTCGGTTGTGATGATTGACCTTGATGATTTTAAAAAAATAAACGATCGTTATGGCCATAACTTTGGTGATGAAGTTCTAATTAAGGTTGTCAAGATATTATCAAATTATATCCGAAGGGGCGATAAAATCTATCGTTATGGTGGAGAAGAATTTATCGTTCTTTTAAAATCGTGCCCAATAGAAGTAGCTCACAAGATTATGAATAAGAGGCTTTGTTTCCTAACCCTAACTTCTCAGCAATATTCAAAATTCAGGCAGATCTATAGCTTACCGGCATGCCGAGCGATGTCATTTTATTAATCACACCACAGCCGATCATGGCCTCTTGTTTTTGACGTTCAATGCTCCTTGCATGCATCATATAACCAAGAATGCGCTGGTATCTCTGAACCCCAAGATCCGATAAATTACGCCGTCCATATTGCCTTATTTTCTGCCAAGCCATCCGGCCATGCTCTTTAATTTCTTGAATGTTTCGGTTTCGCATGGCAGCTGCTTTTTTATTTAAAACAGCATTAGAACGCGGAGGAATAACCACATCCACGTCAGGAGAATGATCAGTTATGGCCTTATAAACAGGCGTTTCATCATACGCACCATCAGCAGAAAAATGTTCGATATCATCGTCAATTTGTTTAAGTAATGCCTCTACTTGGCTTTCATCATGACTGAAACGATCGGTTAAAACACACGCTTCAAAATAGTGACTTTGATTCACAGCGGCATGTAATTTTCGCCAACTCGCCTTGTTAGATAGCTTGTATTTTTCTTGATGCCATTCGCCTCGTCCAAATCGCTTTAAGCCAGTAGAATCAATAGCTATGGCGTGTATGCCATCCTCGGTTTTGTCTGTTTTTTTATATTTCGGCGTCTTGATTTTTAGCTTTGCCAAGCGCTTGCTCAAACAACTGAAATCAGCGCAGACAAGTGGGATATTCATGAGCCGAAATAGAGAATTGATAAAACCTTCTGTTTGGCGAAGAGGTAAACGATAAACTTGGCGTATTTCATGGCAGGTGATGATTGAGAAATCACTAAAACGCTTGGGTGCACCGGTTCCATCATAAACCCTATCCTTTTCGTACCACAACGATATAGCCTCTTCTGATAACCAAACATCAATCTCGCCACGACGACGTAACGCATCACTATATTCAGACCAATTGCTCAACTTATATTTTTGTTTCGGAACGTTCCATTCTTTTTTCTTTGCGTATTTATTAGGCATTATTTTTTTACGAAATTAGGGGGCTTGTCATGCTGATAAGGATATCACGATGAATATGCAGCCGCCCTTTGGCTGTTCACTTTATGGGCTAGGAAACAAAGCCCAGCCGCTTTCAAAAGAAGATGGTGGTGGTTATTTAGTAAGTTTCCCAGATCTTCCTGGCTGCATTGCAGATGGAGCGACTCCAGAAGAAGCTTTTCATCAGGCAGAAGATGCG
>JASJHH010000024.1:0-3256 GCA_033791145.1 Legionella sp. | reverse complement strand
CTGAATCCATTCCGAACTCAGTCGTGAAACGGACTAGCGCCTATGATAGTGTGGTGTTTCACCATGCGAAAGTCGGTCATCGCCAGGATTTTTTTTTAAAGCAGCTTAAATTATATTTAATCATATAACTTAAGCTGCTTTTTTTTTGCTTAAATTAAGATAGACTAATGGTCCGAAATTCTCAAAGGGATATAGAATGTTTCGTACGAACAGCAAAAATTTACACGAATGCCTTAGTCATACCTCGCCACTTCAAATTCTCGGTGTTATTAATGCCTATGCCGCGCGCTTAGCAGAAGCTTCAGGAGCCAAAGCTTTATATCTATCAGGTGGTGGCGTGGCGGCAGCTTCTTATGGCTTGCCTGATTTAGGCATGACAGGGCTGTCTGATGTACTTGAAGATGTGCGGCGTATTACAGATACCACAAGCCTGCCTTTATTAGTAGACATAGACACAGGCTTTGGGCACGTGCTCAGTGTCGCGCGTACCATTCAACAAATGGAATCAGCAGGCGCTGCAGCGGTTCATATAGAAGATCAACGCATGGCCAAGCGCTGCGGGCACAGGCCTAATAAAACAATTATCTCACAGCAAGAAATGGGAGATAGAATTAAAGCTGCAGTAGACGCACGTGTTAACCCTGATTTTGTGATTATGGCGCGAACAGATGCTTATGCAGTAGACGGCATGACAGCTGCACTTGACCGCGCTGCTTATTATATTGAACTCGGTGCGGACATGATTTTTCCTGAAGCACTCACAACGCTTGATGAGTATCAAAAATTTACAACAGCAATCAATAAACCTATCCTCGCAAATATCACCGAATTTGGTAAAACCCCGATGTTTACATTAGATCAACTCGCGACGGCCGGCGTTCAACTCGCCCTTTATCCACTCAGTGCCTTTCGGGCGATGTCAAAAGCGGCATTAAACACCTATCAAGCAATTCTTAAAGATGGCACACAACAAAGCGTATTAGACACCATGCAAACACGAGATGAATTGTATCAAGTACTTGATTATAATACGTTTGAACAAAAAATGGATTTATGGGAGGAAGCAGTCGATGAGCAGCAATAATAATACAACTAATAATACAACCAATAATACCAAAGGCTTAGCAGGGGTTATCGCAGGCCAGTCAGCCATTGCAACGGTCGGACACGCGGGTTCTGGATTAAATTACCGAGGCTATTCTATCGATGATTTGGCTGCATATGCCTCTTTTGAAGAAGTGGCTTTTTTACTCATGCGAGGGTATTTACCCACACAAGCTGAACTCACCGCTTATACGCAGCAGCTTATTGAGCTGCGAACGTTGCCAGATAGTTTAAAACAAGTCTTATGCTTGATTCCTAAAAACACACATCCCATGGATGTCTTGAGAACAGCTACATCCTACTTGGGTACTATAGAACCAGAAAATAATTTCTCCGAGCAAGAGCACATTGCAGATAGATTATTAGCTTTGTTTCCAGGCATTTTATGTTATTGGTATCAATATAACTTTAATCATCAAACTAAAATCGACGGCCAAAGCGAAGAGCAAAGTATTGGCGGGCATTTTTTAGCTTTACTACATGGAAAAAAACCAACGGATTTAGTCCGAGACATGATGAACGTGTCGCTAATTTTATATGCTGAGCATGAATTTAATGCCTCAACGTTTGCAGCACGTGTCACAGCAGGTACTTTATCTGATTTTTATTCTTGTATGACCAGTGCTATTGGCACATTACGTGGGCCTTTGCATGGTGGTGCAAACGAAGCTGCGATGGATTTAATCGAGCAATTCAAAACACCCGATGAAGCAGAAAAAGCTTTAACACACATGCTGAGCAATAAAGCTAAAATCATGGGCTTTGGACATCGCGTATATACAACGAACGATCCACGTTCAGATATTATTAAATCTTGGTCTAAAAAGCTGTCTGATGCTGTAGAAGATACAGTGCTTTATCCTGTTTCAGAGCGTATTGAGTCTGTGATGTGGAATCAAAAAAAATTATTTCCTAATCTCGATTTTTATAGTGCATCAGCTTATCATTTTGCAGGTATCCCAACGGCATTGTTTACGCCGATTTTTGTGATATCACGTATTACAGGGTGGGCGGCACATGTGTTTGAGCAGCGTGCTGATAATCGCTTGATTCGTCCGGCGTCTGAATATATTGGGCCTGATGCCCGTTCTTTTATTGAAATCAGTGCGCGAGGTGAACATGTCTGATGTGAGTTTTGAAGTCAATGCTGTTGAGACTAATATTAAGCCTAATTATGATAGCGTGATTTGTGACATTGCAGATTATGTTTTAAATACAAAAATCAAAAGCCCTGAAGCTTTTGAGACAGCACGATTATGCTTAATGGATGCATTGGGTTGCGGCATGCTCGCACTTAATTTTCCTGAGTGCACGAAACTATTAGGCCCTGTTGTGCCTGGTGCTAATTTACCCGGTGGGGCACGTGTACCCGGTACAACGTACGAATTAGACCCGATTCAAGCGGCCTTTAATATAGGCACCATGATACGTTGGCTTGATTTCAATGATACATGGCTTGCAGCAGAATGGGGTCATCCGTCTGATAATTTAGGCGCTATTTTAGCGGTAGCTGATTATCTGCGTCATGAACAGCCTGATTTAAACATGCAAGATGTGCTTGTTGCTATGATTAAAGCCTATGAAATTCAAGGCATTTTAGCTTTGCAAAACAGCTTTAATCGCGAAGGCCTTGATCATGTAATTTTGGTCAAACTTGCAAGTGCGGCTGTTACATCCATGCTATTAGGCGCAAACAAAGAAGAAATTAAAGCAGTGTTGTCCCAAGTATTTGTCGATGGACAAAGCCTAAGAACTTATCGGCATGCACCCAATGCAGGGTCTCGAAAATCTTGGGCTGCAGGAGACGCAACAGCGCGCGCCGTGCGACTTGCTTTAATTACCAAAGCGGGTGAAAAGGGGTATCCGAGTGCACTAACCGCCAAGCGCTGGGGATTTTATGATGTCAGCATGAACCATAAAGCATTTGAGTTTGAACGTGGCTATGATAGCTATGTCATGGAAAATATTTTGCTTAAGCTTTCTTATCCTGCCGAGTTTCATGCACAAACGGCTGTTGAATGTGCTGTTAAATTACACCCAGAAATTAAAAATAAATTAGATAGCATTGCGCGCATTGAATTAATCACACATGAGTCAGCCATTCGAATTATCAGTAAATCAGGTGCCTTACATAATCCTGCTGATAGAGACC
>JASJHH010000023.1:0-7157 GCA_033791145.1 Legionella sp. | reverse complement strand
GGGTTTATCAATTAAATTTTTTAATACCTTATTCGGTAAACGAGTCGAACCCATTCTTGCTTGTATAATTGCAGATACAATCATCTTTCTATCCCTGATCTTGCCCCGAAAAAACAACCCCCTCACTATCTGATTTCACATGCTGATTAAACCAATATCGCGGGTCAATTACCTCAAGGTTATTAGTACTAGGCGGATATGCAGCTAAAGTTTTGGTATTCAACCAAGCCTCATGAATCGTTTCAAGTTGAGCCAAATTATCAACGCCTACAACACAATAGCGAACACCTGGTAAACGCTTAGCAAGACTTAATGCACCTTGCATGATAGAGATATCTTGGTTTTTACACCACGCTTGCCAAATATACAAAGCATCTACAAGTTGACGGGGTAATTTTCCTGCCGCTTTTTCAGGATCATTCAAAAGTGTTCCTTGCAAAAAAATACTTCTAAGATGTATTTCTACTTCATCCAAATCATCTGTACATGTTCTCAAACGCTGATCCAAAGCATTTCCAGGAAGCTGAGCTATTTCTATAGAAAAACGATGACGTAATTCAAATAATTCGTCTGGCGAATAACAAGATACTCCTAAGCGAATATTTTTCCCTGAAACTGCTTTTGTTGCCGCTTGCCAAATAGCTTCGCCCCGATCACCTAATAAATCATCGCTACAATGAAACAAAAGTGTTGTCAGGCATCCCCCCAACCGCTCTCGAGTTTGAAGAATGGATTTTGAAACAAAATTTGCTGCGGCTTTCCAATCCATTCCTCCAGGTATTGCAGGAATTTTTGAAACAACCTTAAATTTATAACCATCTAATAAAGCAGCAAGCTTTGTTTCAATTTGTCCATAAGCTGGTGCCGTATCAATCAGGTCAATACCTAATTCAAAAGCACGCTCTAAAATTTGACGCACTTCTTTTATAGGAAAAACTTCTCCTCGTCCAACCACCCCATAATCCATTCCAAACTGAACTGTTCCTAACGCTAGCTCAACTTGATGGACCTTTTTTTTTTCAGCAACATTTTTCATGAGTAACATAGTCTGTTGTTTTATTCATGGCTACAATTTCTTCTAAATTCAAGAAATGCTCATTTCCCCCTGAATTGTACTCAAATCCTTGCTCAACGAGACTACTTATTTCGCCCAGCTTATTGGTTGAAAAGTCATTCCCTTTATCTGAAAACACAATCGTTGGTTTAATCACAAAATGATCTCTAAACTCTAGTGTTAAGTGTGAATCATCTTTAGGGCACATCACCTCATGGACTTTTTCACCTGGTCGAATACCAATTACTCGCTGCTCTAAATCCGGCGCCATTGCTGTTGCTAAATCAGTAATACGCACAGAAGGAATTTTGGGGACAAATATTTCCCCCCCCTGCATTCGTTCAAAGTTTTTAAGTACAAAACGAACACCTTCGTCTAGTGCTATCCAAAAACGAGTCATATTTACATCGGTAATAGGGAGCGAAGTCGCACCTTCCTTGATTAATTTATGAAAAAATGGAACTACCGAACCTCTAGACCCAATAACATTTCCGTAACGGACCACTGAGAAACATGTGCGATGTCCTCCTGTAATATTATTCGCGGCAACAAACAATTTGTCTGACGCCAATTTAGTCGCACCATATAAATTAACAGGATTGGCCGCCTTATCTGTTGACAGTGCTATTACTTTATTGACTTCTGCCTCAATGGCTGCATGAATCACATTTTCAGCACCATGTATATTGGTTTTAATACACTCCATTGGGTTATATTCCGCAGCTGGTACTTGCTTTAAAGCCGCAGCATGAATCACATAATCAACGCCCCGCATCGCCCGAGTTAATCGCTCTTTATCACGCACATCACCTATAAAATAACGCATGCAGCCATATTCTGTATCGGGAAACAATTGTGCCATTTCATATTGCTTTAACTCATCACGAGAATAAATAATTAATTTTCTAGGCGTATAATTTTCTAAAATTGTTTTAATATATTGATGACCAAACGAGCCGCTTCCACCCGTAATAAGAATTGATTTATCATTAAACATAAGTACTCCTAATTTTTTACATCAAACGCCAATCATAAAAACAGAATTAAATGATTTTGTTTGATCAACACCTTCCAATAGTGAGAGTTTTACTCCCTAAAATGTAGCTTAAGAGATTATCCTTTCTATCAAGCAAACTAGTGTATGAAAACAGCTAGTTCTTGTAAATAAAATATTACACAAATCCGTAGCTAATTTTATTCAACAGGCGTTTATTTTTTGTTAAGCAATCTACCTAAAAGACAAACAATATGATGGTTTAACTTTTCCACCTCCCGCTTTAGTCACTTCAAGTCGCTCTGTTTGCTTACGCATCACAAGCAGTTTCCACCCACAACAAGCCCTCAAAAAATAAGCAAGCATATCCAGCAACTCCTTCATAAATAAGATTTTATTTGCGTTTTGTTTTCGATTACTTTACATAAAACCACCTCGCTACTCATAAAAAAGCTCGCTATACTAATTCGACTTGTTGCATCGCGCAAGTTTACGGTTTTTATTTAATAATTAGAATTGGAAAGGAAATATGTCAGCTAAAGAAACTGGCCACGTTAAGTGGTTTAATGATGAAAAAGGGTATGGCTTTATTACACGTGATGGCGAACAAGATGATGTTTTTGTTCATTTTAGAGCAATTATCAGTGAATCAGGCCGAAAGACACTGTATGAAAATCAACGCGTTGAATTTGCTGTAACACAAGGCCCTAAAGGCCTTCAAGCAGAAGAAGTTCTGACGACTGAAGCATAAATTTCGCTAAACACCACATCCTGCGTTTTATGCGCGGGATCCTGCACAAATGACTTATTTTAATAAGTTAAATAAAAATCAGGTATACTCAATAAAAAAGGGCCAATCAGTGTGTCGCCAATTGACCCAGTGGAATGACACATAGCAAGTCCAACCTCGCGAAGCGAATATCGCATAGCTTAAGGCTAGCTGTCAATGTTTTCTTAAGTACTTTTTAAAGAGGATATACATGATTAATTCCGGTGATTTTCAATATATGTGGCGCGGAAAAGCCATGCGCCCACTCCCTAAGTCAGAAACTGACAGTCTTAAACCCATTGATATTCGTCATAAAGGCAATCAGCGCGCTTTACTTTTGCTACACGGATTTTCATCTTCGCCTGCTGTTTATCGCGCTATTTGGCCAGAACTCACCAACTATAATGCTCTGGTTTGCCAAGCCTTGCCGGGACATGCTGAAAATTTAGCAGCCTTTACCAGCGTGACCCGTGATGAATGGCTTGCTGCCGCACGTGTTACCTGTGAATCACTCATTAATCAATATGAAACCGTTGAGGTGGTTGGGCTTTCATTAGGCGGCCTGCTGGCTTCTCATCTGGCACAAGAGTTTCCAATTAAGCATCTTTATTTATTGGCCCCTGCACTTAAATTAACTTTTAATATGCCGCTTGCAAAAGCCGCCGCGCGACTACTTCATGCTTGTGGCATCAAACAACTTAAAAATCGAGCAGGCAATCTTTTTACACATACCCATGACGAGCTTACTTATAAAAAATTACCGCTTCGAACCGTCCTTGAATTATTTGCACTGATTGAAGAAACGCAATTTGCTGTACCTAACTGCCCTGTAGATTTATTTTTGGGTCGGCATGATAACGTGGTTGATTCAGCTTCTGTACAAAAGCAATTTGAAAACAGTAAACACTGCAACATCCACTGGCTCGAGCACTCAGCCCATGCGCTACCACTTGATGGCGATATCCAATCGATTATCCAAATCATTAACCAAAATAATTAACCAAAATAATTAACTCACATGATTAAAACAAGCAATTTTAAACCCGCCTGGTGGCTTTCGAATACACACGCACAAACCATGTTTCCAGCTTTAACCAAGCGTAAAAAACCACCGATTACGCAATTTGAACGCCTAGAGCTTCCTGATGGTGATTTTATTGATTTAGCCTGGGCCGCCCCCAAACATCTTAATCCAAATACGCCTTTGGTTATTTTGTTGCATGGCCTCGGAGGAAGCTTAAATTCCAGCTATGTTGCAAGGCAGCTAAAAGCGTATAACCTGCATGGCTGGCGCGCTGTTTTTATGCATTTCAGAGGTGCGAGCGACACACCTAATCGCCTCAATCGCGCCTATCATTCAGGCGAAACAAGTGATCTGAATTTCGTATTAAACACACTGCATCAACGCGCACCACACACACAAAAAGCAGTGGTTGGGGTTTCTCTAGGCGCTAATGTCTTACTTAAATGGCTTGGAGAACAAAGCGCGCAATCGCTCATTCATGCCGCCATTGCTATTTCAACCCCTTTTGATTTGGCTTTGCTCGCAACCCATATGAACCAAGGGTTTCCTCGCATCTATCAGCGGCATTTGATTCAAAGTTTGCGCGAATTATTTAATAAAAAATTAAAGCAATATCCAGAGGAACTCGCGCCGTATTTAAAAAAAATGAATAGCCTGCATTCTTTTTGGGAGTTTGACGAACATATTACAGCGCCACTTTATGGTTTTTCTAATGCAGAAACGTATTATCGCGAGTCCAGTTCACGGCAATTTTTAAAGCATATTCAAACGCCCACTTTAATCCTACATGCGAAAGATGACCCGTTTATGCCTGCTCATGCCATCCCGTTACCCCATGAACTTTCGTCTGATATTACGCTTGAGCTGAGCGCTAAAGGCGGACATGTTGGATTTATTTCGGGAGCAATACCCGGCAAACCGATTTATTGGCTAGACCAACGGACCCCGTTGTTCCTTGAGCCGATACTCAATACTTAAAGAGCCTATGGTGATTACCTGGATAATCACCATTAGGAAAGAATACCTAAACCATTAACTTTTACGATCTGCAATAACTTCAGAGAAGTTCCTCTAGGATGCTTATCACCTTGTTCCCACTGTTTAATAGTCGAGGGTGATGTATTAAGATATTTAGCAAACACGGACTGACTAACTTTCTCTTTTAACCGAAGCATTCTAATTTCTCTCGGACTCAAATCAGGAACAGGTTTCAAGCAAGAAGCATCGTATTCACGCATCGTTACTTTATCAATAGCCCCAACAGAGTGAAGGTCACTGGCAATTTCATGTGCCGCATCTAATAAACGATTATTTTTCATTTGAATTCACCTCCGACAAAATATCAGCTGTTAACATCTTTTTTAACGTCTTCTCATCAAGATTAAGCAATGTTTTAGACAGTTGCTTAAATACTTTTTTCTCGTTCGTATCAATATTATCCCGCTCGTTTTTTTTGAATCCATAAACAAAAAATGCTTTATCATCCTCTTTAAAAGCAATAAGCGTTCGATAGCCGCTTCGTTTTCCTTGTCCAGAAATAGGAACCCTTTTCTTGAAAAGCCCCCCACCTAGCTCAGCATCAATAAGCCCATCATTCATCTCAGTAATAGCCTTGATCAAACTATCATCCGCAATACCTTCTGATTTTGCCCATTTAAAAAATGAGCGATGCTTAAAAATTCTCAATCGAGCCTCCATCAATACAACCCTAATTATACCACTCAGTGGTATGATGTAAAGTTTTTGATGAAGCTAAAAATATGTATGGATGGCGCTATATCTCACTACACAGCCTTCTTTTGGCTCCGTTGCAAACGGCCCCTAGTGATTATAAATCGTAGGTGGCTGCTCAAGTTTAAGCGCTTCAGGCCGCATATCTAAAACAGACCCATTACTCGCCATAAAGTCCATGCGGTAATCGGGCAAATTATAATAATAAATATCACTTTTATCGCGCGCTAACGCATGCTGCGTTTTAACCACTGCAATATCAGATGTTGCCTCACCATTGGTTTTTACAAAAGCTTCTTTGACACGCAAATAGCGCCCATGAAACTGTGCGTGATCTGAAAAAACACCGTCTAATCGATTCACCTTGCCTGCAAGGGTTAATTGCGCATATCCACTCAAGCGCACTATCAAATCTTTGCTTTTAACCCAATAGAAACCTAAGCTCCCACGCCCTTCCATGTCTAGGCGCTTTAAATTGGCTTCCCCTTTTAATTCAACTTGTTGGGCACCGCCAATTTTAACGCATAAATTTTTACTATGAATCCCTGTGATTTTTGTTGTGCCATCACCCAAAAGTGTCAAGCGTCGTAAATTAATCCAACCTCCAAAATTAGCTTGTTTAGAATTCATCATCCAAATATCTAACAAACTAGAGCGAATTTTATCAGCCTTAATCACCCCATCACCTTTATAAGTAAATCCATGCAGTTCTGGTGCATTAATCTCTACTGTTGCCTCTCCCATACGCAGTTGGCGCTTGCCGATGTAAGTTTTTTTAGGGCCATCAGAAATATAGAGCACGCCATTTTTTACATACGACTGAATCTGCTTCAAATCAATCGCGTCACCCTCAATTTTAAGACTTGGTTTTTGACGTTTATGTGTATGCAAACGCACATTAAAAGGCCCTTGGATATATATTTGCGTAAAATCAGATACGGGACGCACTTGCGTTGTAGGATAAAGTTGCTGGAGCTGTTGAGGTTTTTCTAGGGCTTTTGAAACTTGCTCTAAATTAGCTTTAGATGTACAGCCCACAACAAGGCACATGAAACCCATAAAGCACATGAAATTCAAGCAACGTGCAAGCATTTCTTAAAATTCCTCAAAGATGGATTATCTTAAGATAAAGTAAGTTATCTTTTTTCGCAAGCAAACATCTCAAAAGCACATCAAAGCTACTAGCAGAAAACACACAGCGCTGTTATGATCGCGACTATTATTTGTTTGATCGCAAACTTACTTATTTAAGGACACATGCCATGGCATGGGAAAAAACCGTTGCTCTAAAAACACTACAAGATGCAGGACGCATCACGCTAACACTGAATCAACACAAATTATTATTAATTTGGCATGAAGATAAAGTGCATGCTGTACAAGCACAATGTCCGCATTTGAAGCTCCCGCTCAAAAAAGCAAAAATTACAGAGCAATGTGCGCTCGTTTGTCCATTCCATAAAAGTACTTTTGATTTAAATACAGGCACGGTCGTATCATGGTCGCCTTGGCCGCCTATTGTCGGCCCCATGCTTGCAAAAGCTTCTTGTCCGAAACCCTTAACGGTTTATCCTGCCCGTGTGGA
>JASJHH010000022.1:0-7309 GCA_033791145.1 Legionella sp. | reverse complement strand
TTTTGCATCAGCCGTTATTTCTTTTTTTTCAATGCCTTGTGCAATTTTAAAATCATCTAAAAGCTGCTGCCATTCGGGCACATGCTGAGTCAGATGCGCTTGAATTAAAGTGTCGGTCAAAGGCGAAAAAGCAGGGATTTCTATATTAGAATCATCAAGACATAGCAGGGCAAGCACTTCTAAATTTGCGGATTTGTTGCCTATCTCTACCGCACGTGTTTCAAGTTGAGTACCCGGCATGCTTTATTCCAAGCTATATAAGATATAACTAAGTATAGAAGAACTGTGCCTGTCTGGACCACCCGGACAAGTCGGGTGGCGTAGACCGTTTTTTTAGGGAAAAATAGACCCTTCTAGCTTTCCTCGCACGTTGGCGCGTGATGTAGGTCCGCTGAGTGACAGATACATTCCACATTGGCGCTCCTTCTCCATAATGTTTCTTTACCGTATTGACTATCACTGCAATAAAGACTCAGTGGTGGCGTTAGTACTTCGGAATGCTTCGTCGGTACATTACCCATACCGTCTCTTCTTAGGTAGTATAACGGGTTCTCTGTTGATATATTATGTACAGTAATAGGCTGCCTTTGTGGTGCAGGAGTATCTGCATAGATTATTGCCCCATGAACAGTCATTAAAGTAATTACTATTGCTTTTAAGAGGGATATTTTTTTCATTTTTTATCTCCTATAATTAGAACAGCATTTTTCCCATACCAAAAATCAAGCATCAATCTTACAAGTTTTCAGTATAGCAGACCGCTGCCCACATGCATGCTAACCAAATCGCTGATTAAGTGCCGAAATAAGGCCTTCATGCACGGCTTCGAGGCTTCGGTTACTCATCACAAGTAAGGCATCTCCACTTGCTGCGGCCGACCCCATCGCATCTATCAGCGCTTCTTTCGAATCAGACACAAGCCAATTTTTAGGCCATGTATCCGATTGCGCTTCACTTAAAATATATACCTCATCTGCAGCGGCGAGCGCATCAACCACACGCGTGCCATGCACGCCCATCCGCATGCTATGCGAGGCGCACTCTAAAGCAACCAATACACGCTTGTATCTGTCTTGCGCTTTAACCGCTTTAATCGTTTTTTCTATGGCAGTTGGATGATGTGCAAAATCATCATATAACTTAATCCCATGCGCATCCATTCGCACTTCAAGCCTGCGTTTTACGGGCATAAACTGCTCTAATGCGCGTGCAGCAATAGCAGGTTCAACCCCTGCATACATACTTGCTGCAAATGTTGCCATCGCATTTTCAGCATTAAATTCGCCCATTAAATTCCATTTGATTTCAGCGACAATCTCGTTATGATGCAAAATTTGAAAATGCGACGCTGTTTTATTTAATAATTTTAAGCGCCATACAGCCTCTCCTGATGCGGCCATGTTCGATGCATGACTAAATACACCTTTATCTAACACGGCTTTTAGAGCACTATCATCCCGCGGATAAATCAGCTCACCTTTAGATGGAATCGTTTTTAGAAAAAAATGCACTTGTTGTTGTATTGCCGCTAAGTTCTCATAAATATCGGCATGATCAAACTCTAAATTATTAAAAATCGCACATTCCGGATGATAATGCATAAACTTTGGCCGCTTATCAAAAAAAGCACTGTCATATTCATCGGCCTCAATCACAAACCATTCGCTATCCGTGAGTCTTGCATTACACCCAAACTGCTGTGGCACGCCGCCAATCAAAAAACTAGGATTTAAGCCTGCTTCGTCAAGAACAAATGCAAGCATAGCGCTTGTTGTGGTTTTTCCATGCGTGCCTGCTACAGCTAATACACGATAACGAGATAACACATTTTCAGCCAACCACTGAGGCCCTGAAATATAAGCCATATCTGCATCTAATATCGCTTCAATCACTGGCATGCCTCGCATAATAGCATTGCCTACAATCACACAATCTGAAGCCAACGCATCTGTTGTATCTGTATAGCCTTCGGTCCAAGTAATGCCTTCCGATGTTAGTAAGTCACTAATCGGCGGATAGCAGTTCGCATCACTTCCCGTAACTTTAAAACCAAGCTTTCGTGCAAATAATGCAATAGCACTCATAAAAGTCCCACCGATGCCGAGTACATGTACGTGCATTGGATTTTTTTCTGTCATTTTATGTCCTATATCCTAATTTTTTATATTTTAACTAACAGGCTTTTTATAAATATGTACTTGCTGCACAACAGGCTCTTGCCAAGGACCTGATACATCATAAGTATAGCCACTAATTTTTTCCATGCTTTGATTAATCAACTTGCTTGCAACCCAGGTGGCAAGCCCTGCAATAGGCCCCCCTGCAATGGTTGCAACCACTGGTAAGCTCGCGGTGATATGCGGCATAACATGCAGTGATAAATCATATAATTGCTTATCTAAATTAAGCGACCCTTTCATGGTTGCACGTGCGACAGGGCCGTCAATTGCACTGTCTTCTGTTTGCATAATGCCGTGCGCTAACACAAAATGACCGTCGAATTTATCAAAACTATAGCCGGGTTTCGATAAATCACTGAAATCCAGTTTTAAGCGCCTCGGAATGGTTTGTAAACTCAGAATACTCAGTAGTTTACCCAAGGCCATTTTTTTCTCAGTCTCAGGACTTAAATTGGGAATTCGCCCTTCTTTAAACATAATGTACATATTGCCGGTAAACCCTTTGACTGAAAAATCATTGGGCGCACCATCCCATTCACCTATCAGATGAATATCACCTTCATGCGCTTCAACTGCTGGTGAGAAATGCCAGTGTTTTAATGCTTTGTCTAAATCAGCAATCTGCAATCGCGCATCAATTTTTGTTTCAGGTTTTGAAGTCTCTTGCCACTCACCCGCTGCTTTTAATGCATAAGCGTCTGATTTTAATTCACCCGAATCAAGTCGCCACAATGTATCGCTCACATGCGTGCCTTTCAATGCAAGTGCCCCTGCGTTCACATCACCCACCTGAAGCGCCCCTACTTTTAATTTCAGGTTAGGTAACTGTTGTGGCTTCCATGCAGATTGCTTAGCTTCAGCTTGCGTTACTGCATTCATATTTGGTTTATCTAGCTGCCAGGCTGAAACCGAACCGCTTAACTTATTTTGCTGTGGTGCATATTTTAAATCAGCCGAAACAGTCTCTTCTTTCATCACCAGCGACCACACATTATCCGGCAAGCGCTGCGCATAAAACTGAACGTTTTGATAGTGCTGATTGAGTAATTCAGCCGTTTCAAAATCAAGCGATACGGCCCGAAAACCGCTTAAATAATCTTTTGAGGTATTCGCATGATTCAGCTTTAATTTATCTAATGCAGCAATCCAAGATGCCCCATCAAATGCTTTAAATTTTCCTTGAATAACAGCCCCTGGTTTATCTCGTAATACGGCTTTTCCTGTACCAAGAACCACCTCGCCTCTCTCAAGTGCAAGTGCTGAAGAACGGCCAGCAAACCATAAGTCAGTACTTAGGCGTTTATCACAATTTATTTTTAAACGCATACCGCGCTCTAAATTAAAATATGTATCCATGATAAGCGGCACGGCTTCTTCACGTTGTTTTCCAAATGGCGCAGGTAAATCAATATCAATGCCCTCAAGCGAAGACGTGAGGTGCACATGATCCAAATCATTCGGCTCATCGGTAATAATCACTTCTGTTTTAATTTCGGAGCGGCCACGCACCAGTGCAAGTGCCGGCAGTGATACGGTTTCTCGAAGGCCTAAAGCCGATAAATAACCCGTCATATCAATCGCTAAGTGGGGTGTGTCACCATGATTTGAACGCACCCATAGCGCCATGGGCTCATCAAACAAACGCGCTG
Source organism: Legionella sp. (assembly GCA_033791145.1). GTDB lineage: Bacteria > Pseudomonadota > Gammaproteobacteria > Legionellales > Legionellaceae > JAALKW01. The sequence continues at coordinate 3,480 of JASJHH010000022.1, read as the reverse complement.
TCAGATGCGTATCTAACACGCCTTGCTCGTGAAATTTGAGCTCTCCTGATACATCATGTAATCCAAAAGCTTGTGGTACATCTTGCAAAAATAAATCATTGTTTTGAAAGTCAATCCGCCCATTCAGCGCGAACTTCTCGCCGCCCGGATAAAATGGAAACCGAAGCTTTAAATTTAAGTTTGCTGGCTGTTTGAATATTAAAGCATCTAATTTAGATAGTTTTTTATGCAATGGCGAGTTTTTTATATATTTTTGCATGTCTTCGAGTGGCGCGTCCGACTCGGCTTCAACAGACAACACCTCATGATTAAGCCCCAAATCAGGCACCTCGAAATGCCCTTTTTGCATGGGAACACCTTGGAAATTTGCCTCAGTAACATCCCCCGTTAACAAGCGTTTGTCTAAACGAAAGGTGCCACTAATATCAGTCGTCAGCGGCCAATCAGGATTAAAACGAAAATCAACGCCACTCACCGAGGCTGTCATTAAAAACAGACCCGCTTGATTATCAAACGGAAAAGCTTTAAGTGGTCCTTTTAATTGCACGCGACCAGAGAGTTGCTCTATACGTGTCACATCATGTTCGAGCCATGCCTTGAATTTAGGTTTTAAGCCTTTTTCAGGCAAATATGGCCACCAAAAAGTTGCATCATGGGTTGCAAATGAGATATTTCCATCTAGATGAGCACCTGTATCAGCCGCGTAATCATTTAATGTACCGCGCGCACTGAACAAACCTTTTGGATGCTTTAATATCCCTCGGTCTAAATTCACGCGCCATCCATGAGCAAGCGCCTTCCAGGTCAACGAAGCACTTAATATATCAGCGTGTAATGGCGGTTTGTTTTTAAAGCCCAGAGTCACTTCTTCACCATCCAACTCAAGATGACCTTCTTTGGGCTCAAAAGCCAGTGCACCCGAAATATGGGTCACTGCAGGTCGTGTTTCTGTTGCCTCCCACGACAAATGTGAAAAACGCGTTAAAATATAATTTAATTTTCCTGCTTTAAATCCAAACTGGGTGTTATTTAACTGCCCACGGGGCTTCATCTCAAATATAGGCTTTAATGCCTTAGGCGTATTTTGCAGCAAAAGATGTGTGGGCTCGAGCAAAAGTGTTTTAATAAATAATTTGTATTGTGCATTATCTGCCTGATATGTCAGGGTCAATGCATTTTCAGGCCAGGTGGTTTTATTGGCCTGGAATCGCACATGATCAGCCGTCCATCTCCAACCATCAGGCGTTTCTTCAAAAGCCATATTTGCACTCAAACGATTGATTGTTCGAGTGGTTTTATTATCGAGATCTTTTAATATTATATCTCGCACACGCAAAACAGATTGTGCCGAAACAAGATGCGAATTATCAATATCAAGCCATAATTGCCCTTCACCTAAGCCTTCAGTCACTTCAAATCCAAGGTTTGAAAAAAACGTATGCCATTCCGAAAAATGAATCCGTTCAGCCGATAAATAAACATGCCCTCGTACGTTTGAAGAAAAACCACTCGGCAACGTTAAATCAGCCAGCAAAGAAAGCACACTGGGTTTTTCACCCACTAAACTCGCCTGGCCTTTCACACGATAGTGCCCATCATGATTTAAAGCATTTAGATTCAGCGGGTTAATTGCTGTTACGCGGCCATCTTTCCAATGCAATTTAAGACCCACTCGTTTCATGACAATTTTTTGATGTGCCAAGAACCATCCCAATACAGTGCTATATTCAGCCTGCGGTGCTGTTTTTAAATCTGCATTTAAAGCGACGCCATCAAGCTGCCAATGCGTATTATCTTCACGTAAATTAAACGTCGCATCTTCAACAAATAAAACGCCGGGCTGAATACGCCAGTGCCAAAACGAACGCATCAAATCAATACCGACCAATAACTCCCCAACATCCAACAGCGCATAATTTTTTTCAGAAAATTTAACGCCATCTAATTTGAGCACCGGTTCAAACCAATACCAACTGGTTTTCATCTCTTGAATTGAAACATCCGTTCCAAGCAAACGGGATAGCTGTGTTTCAACAGCCCCTTTATATTGTGCTGCCCAAGGGGTTAATGCACGAAACACAGTCAGTGAAATAGCAAATAACACCACAAGTGTTGCTGCCAAAACCCAGACACGTTTAATCCAGCGTTTAAGCCATACAGGGATTTGTATACACTTAATTGCTTTTTTTGTCATTGCGTCACCACGTCAACCCCTTTGGGAGGAGAAAAACCAAACAAATCAGGAGAAAAAACTAAATTATTTTCAACCTGTGTAAATTCAATTGCTGTGCGTTGCCCTAATTGATCATATAAATCCATGGCACGTAACAAGGCGCCATCAAAGCGCAGTGTCATTTTTTGAATATTTGCCTGTTTTGCAATGGCCTGTAATTTAAAAACATCCTGCTTATCAACTTGCCCTGCTGTTACCTTAAAATCATGTAAAAAACGCGCCTTGTTATCGCCTAAAAACAAACCAGCTGCCGCCCCTTCTAGACCTGCTTGCGGTCGAACCGTAACTTGTTCAAGGTCAACGTCATACAACCAAAATTTTTGGCCATCGGCCACCAAAACCTGCTCCATTGGCGTTTTGGTTTGCCATCTAAAATGCTTGGGCCGCTCAAGCGCCATTTTACCAGCACTTTGAGATAGTACGCGCTTTTTAGCCGTGACTTTTTGTTTGAAATCGGCTTGCATTGATTCAATAGCGCGTAGCTTATCCCACAAAACCTCTCCTGCATTATCACTCCATGCTGCTTGCGATAGAATCACTCCGAAAACCAAGCATCCTAAAATCAGTTTTTTGATTATCATGCTTTTATTCCTCGTTTCCCGATGCCACTAAAACATCTCGCATACCACCTTCAAGTGGCCCAACAAGCCCCACACGCTCCATCTCATCGATTAAACGTGCTGCACGGTTATACCCAATTTTAAAGCGCCGTTGTATAGATGACGTACTGGCTTTACGCGTTTGCATCACAAAAGCAACGGCTTCGTCATACAATGCATCTGCATCTTCAACCGCAGCCCCCCCATTTGCTTCGCGCTGTTCATCCATATCATCTGTAATTTCATCAATATAGGTTGGCTCGCCTCTGGCACGCCAATCATCTGCTACACGATGCACTTCTTGGTCATCCACAAACGCGCCATGCACTCGCAGTGGCGCACCGGTTCCTGGTGCCAAAAATAGCATATCACCATGCCCTAATAATTGATCCGCCCCTTGTTGATCTAAAATCGTTCTCGAATCAATTTTAGACGAAACTTGAAAAGATATCCGTGTTGGAATATTAGATTTAATTAATCCTGTGAGTACATCCACTGAGGGCCGTTGTGTGGCTAGAATAAGATGTATACCTGCAGCGCGTGCTTTTTGTGCAATTCGTGCAATAAGCTGCTCTACTTTTTTACCGACAATCATCATCATGTCGGCAAACTCATCGATCACGACAACAATGTAGGGAAGTTTTCCCA
>JASJHH010000021.1:0-5935 GCA_033791145.1 Legionella sp. | reverse complement strand
GAAGAAGTAAAAATGATTGAAATTAAGCTCTCACAAGGCGCTAAACCGTCCCATGGTGGTATCTTACCGGCAGCCAAATTAACCCCTGAAATCGCGCGCGTGCGTAAAGTATCGATGGGGCATGATGTGCTTTCGCCCCCTGCGCATTCAGCGTTTGATACGCCTAAAGGTTTGATTCAATTTGTTGAGACATTACGAGAGCGCTCAGGCGGAAAACCAGTTGGCTTTAAGCTCTGCATTGGTCGAAAAAGTGAATTTTTAAGCATTTGTAAAGCGATGCTTGAATTAGATAGCTATCCTGATTTTATTACAGTGGATGGTGCTGAAGGGGGTACGGGTGCTGCCCCGCTTGAATATACCAATCGTATGGGGGAGCCTCTCGAGTCAGGGCTTATCTTTGTGCATAATGCTTTGGTAGGTACGGGACTGCGTGACAAAATAAAAATTATTTGTAGTGGAAAAATTACAACAGGGTTTGACATAATTTCGCACTTAGCAATGGGGGCTGACTTATGTAATTCCGCAAGAAGTATGATGATGGCAGCGGGCTGTGTGCAATCCAAACAATGCCATTCAAATACTTGCCCAACAGGGGTTGCAACTCAAAACAAACGTTTGCAACGTGGGCTTGTGGTTGAACAGAAAAAACATCGGGTCATGCAGTTTCATAAAAATACGATGCATAGTTTTCTAGAAATGTTGGGTGCTATGGGGCTTGAGACGCCAGGCGAACTCACACCTTCTCATGTGATTCGCAGGGTAGATGCGAATATTGTGAAGCCGCTCTCTGAGGCTTATTTGTATCTTGAACCCGGTCAATTACTCGGTAAAAAAATTCCTGATAGCTATAAACCGCACTGGGATGCTGCAAGTTCGGATGTGTTTTGATACGTGTCATCATTTGTTACATCAAAAAAATTCATGCCAATTGGTAGCTTAGGCATAATCGGTGTATTAGTGGTGGTTAACGCTTGGATTGTAAAGGCAGCAGCTGATATAAATATGCCCGATGCTGTTTTTGGGTATTGCATGATGAATCCTAATAACGGAATGGTTGCAGCACGTTGAAGCCACTTATCGTTTTGTAATGTTTCAGATGCGTATTGAAGCGCGGGCAAACCTGCTTGCCTAACCGCAGCAAGCATGAATTCTCTATTATCGCCTAACTCAACTTTTAATTCGTCTGATGCATGTTTTAAAATTAAGCCATTATGATGCACCGAAGACAGGATAAAGTCTCTATCGCAAAGCAGTCCGAGTTCTTTTAAAATAGTATAAACGCCATCGTCTAAGTCTGAAACTTCATCGTCGAAGATTTGAATGTCAACGCCCAGCATCGTATGTGCAATAGAGTTAGGGTTGGTTTGTTTAGTCTTCAGATCAATAGGAAATCCAAAAAACGCAGGCCAAACATCTTTGTTTAATCTTCTTATAACAGAAAGTGTTTCTTTTGCTGGATCTCGTTTTTTTGGATCAGGTTCATCGGGTCTTTCTGCGATATCACGAGCAATACGTCTTTCTTTTATTGTGAGAACAGAACTTGTTGAGACAAAAACAGAGAGCGTTTTAAACTCATCATCAAAGATTTCATTGTTGGCGCCATACAGTCCTTCTAGAATGATGTACTGAGCTGGTTTGATGGTTTTATAGTCTGAATATCGATGTGTTTCAAAACTATAAATACCTTTTTTGACGGCTTCTCCTTTGTTTAATTTAGCTAAATCGTGGGCCATTAGCTTTGTGTTAAAGCTTTTATAGAGGTCAAATTTACCTGTTTCTACATAGCGCCTGTTGATTTGTGTTTTTTGTTCGGCAGGAGTTTGCTTGTCAGTAATAAGGCCTTCTGCTTTGAGGTCTGTTTCTATTTTTTTATATTGAGCGCTGCTTTTCAAAAATAATTTATAATAAAAATCGTTTGCGACAATCTCACATGATTTTCCGCCTGCCAGAAGTGCTATTTTGAGTTTTCTAGATAAGGTTGTTTTTCCGGATGCTGAGGCGCCACCCATATTAATAACGGTGGGTTGTACAATATCATTAGGCATAGTCAATCACTTAGAGATACAACAAGAGAACAAGCGCTACATACTACGCTTGAAATAAATGCCTTGTAAAGGGCATACTAAATCAAATTTTATAATGACGTGGTAGCTATGACGCCAGAAAAATATAACAAAATGTACCGTGAATCTTGTGAGCACCCAGAAGCTTTTTGGGATAAACAAGCCACGCAATATATCAGCTGGCAGGCGCCTTGGAAAAAAACACGTGAAGGTGATTTTAATACGCAAGATATTTCATGGTTTATCGGAGGCAAGCTGAATGCTTGTTATAACTGTGTAGACAGACATCTTGAAACACGAGGAAATAAAACGGCACTTATTTGGGAAGGCAATGATAGCCATGAGCAGCGGCGTTTAAGTTATCTGGCATTACATGAACAAATATGTCGTCTTGCAAATGTATTAAAAAGCTTTGGCATTAAAGCCGGTGATAAAATTGGAATTTACTTGCCGATGGTGCCAGAGGCATTTATTGCCATGCTTGCGTGTGCACGTATTGGGGCTGTGCATTCGGTGGTATTTGGTGGTTTTTCAAGCGACGCCCTTGCAAATAGACTCAATGATGCGGACTGTAAATTATTAATCACAGCGGATGGCTGTTATCGCGGTGAAAAACAAATTAATTTAAAACAAACAGCAGATGACGCACTGCTTTTGTGCCCTAAAGTTAAGCATGTCTTGGTTGTAAAACGCACGGGTGAAAAAATTGCATTAAATACACCGCGAGATGTTTGGTATCACGAGGTATTAAATCAAGCCTCAGCAGATTGCCCTGTGGTTTGGATGGATTCAAATGACCCGCTTTTTATTTTATATACGTCAGGCTCTACTGGAAAACCGAAAGGTATTTTGCATACAACCGGTGGTTACTTGGTGTATGCCGCAATGACCTATGCGCTGGTGTTTGATGAAAAAGAAGATGATATCTATTGGTGTACGGCTGATGTGGGTTGGATTACAGGGCATTCATATGGCGTGTATGGGCCACTTGCCAATGGCGTCAGTGTTTTACTTTATGAAGGGATACCTAATTATCCAACACCTGCGCGATGCTGGGAGATAATAGACAGACATCAAGTCAGTGTATTTTATACAGCGCCAACTGCACTTAGAAGCTTAAGGTGTGAAGGGGATGCGTTTGTAACAAGTACAAAACGTACGAGTTTGCGTTTGCTTGGGAGCGTAGGTGAGCCGATTAATCCTGATGTTTGGGTGTGGTATCACAAGGTGGTTGGAGAGGCGCGTTGCCCTATTGTGAATACCTGGTGGCAAACAGAAACAGGCGGTATTTTAATTACGCCACTGCCAGGTGCGATGGCGCTTGAACCTGGTGCTGCGGGGAAGCCTTTTTTTGGTGTTGTACCCGATATTGTAGACGGAAAACTCGTGATTAAACAACCATGGCCTGGGATGATGAAAACCGTATATGGTGATAAAGCGCGGTTTGTGAGTGCTTATTTGACTGATGTGCCAGGTGCTTATTTAACAGGGGATTTGGCAGCTATAGATGAGCAAGGTAATTATTGGATTAAAGGCCGTTCAGATGATGTGATTCAAGTGTCAGGGCATAGGCTTGGCACAGAAGAGATTGAAAGTGCTTTAGTGTCTTTTGATGACGTATCGGAAGCTGCCGTGGTAGGCGTGCCTGATGCGATTAAAGGCGAGCATATTTATGCCTTTGTGACGCTTAAAGCCGGAGTAATTAAAAGCAATAGATTAAAAAAAGACTTAATTATGCATGTGCGTCAAATTATAGGCCCTATTGCAACGATTGACAGTATCCAGTGGAGTGATAAGCTACCTAAAACACGTTCAGGAAAAATCATGCGGCGTCTGCTTAAACAAATCGCCAGCGGTAAAACGCATGACTTTGGGGATGTGTCAACGCTTGCAGAGCCTGCTGTAATTAAAGCATTACTGAAAGAGGTGTTATGAATCAAGCTAATCAAATCAATCACATCAATCAAACCGTATTTATTAATCGTATTTTAAATTTAAAAAAAATTAAAATAATTGGTTTGGATATGGATCATACTTTGATTCGATATCAAACTGAGCATTTTGAAGCATTGGTATTTGAGCTTGTGGTTGAGGCACTCATTCAAACCAAGCAATATCCAGAAGCCATTCGTGCTTTTAAATTTAATATGAAAGATGCCATTCGTGGTTTAGTGGTAGACAGTGAACATGGTAATATTTTAAAACTCAATCGATATGCAGCAATTCGACAAAGTTATCATGGGACAAAACCCATTGATTTTAAGACACAACAGCGGTTTTATGGCAGTGCATATATTGATTTAAATGATCCCAATTATTGTGTGATTGATACTTCTTTTTCGATAGCATTTTGCGTTCTATATAGACAATTGGTTGATTTTAAAGATAAAAACAAAGGCGCTTTACCGAGTTATCGCACGATTGCAGATGATGTATTGGCTATGGTTGATAAAGTACATCGTGATAGCAGCTTAAAGCAAAAAATCGCTAAAAATCTTGATTATTTTGTTGTAAAAGATGCTGAATTGGTTGAGGCCATGGCGCGTTTTGTGCGTTACGGGAAAAAAATATTAATTATTACAAACTCTGAGTATGTTTATACAAAAATATTATTAGATTATGCAATTAATCCTTTTTTACCCACAGGTAAAACCTGGGAGAATTTTTTTGAGTATGTGATTGCGCTATCCCATAAGCCCCGGTTTTTTTATGATGATTTAAAATTTTTAAAAATAGATGCCAAAACAGGTGCGATGAGTAATTTAGAAGGCCCGCTCGTGCCAGGTGTTTATCAAGGGGGGAATGCGGTACAGCTGACTGATGCGCTGGGCGTTAAAGGCGATGAAATTCTTTATATTGGCGATCATATTTATGGCGATATCTTGCGTTTAAAAAAAGCCTGCAACTGGCGAACAGCGCTTGTGGTAGAAGAGCTCGGTGTTGAGATTTGCGCACAAAAAAAAGCGGCATCAACCGAGCATAAAATTTTCAAAAGCATGCAAAAAAAGCGTTTGTTAGAGCAAGAACATATTTGTTTATCAACGCTTAAATTAGATGAAAAAACAGATAAGCATGATAAAAAAATACATGCATTACAAGGTGAAATCATGCAGCTTGATACACACATTTCAGATTTACTCATAAAAGAGCGCGGTTTTTATAATATTACTTGGGGGCAAGTATTTCGAGCGGGGGCTGAAGAAAGTTATTTTGCACAGCAAGTCGATCGCTATGCATGCATTTATATGGAAAAGTTAATTGATTTATTTGCCTGCTCACCACTTACTTATTTTCGTGCGGACAGACGTGTGTTACCGCACGACACGTCGAACCATCCAGCAACCAAGGCCGAGTAACACCAAAATACTTAAAGCAAAAGCGTAAGGCTCAAAGCTTGGGCCTACCAATGCGAGTGCGTCTGAGCTATGCATGAGTGAGAAAGGTACCGCAACAAACACATCCATGAGGGCTGATCCTGCGACCAAACCACAGGCAATGAGTGTGCCGACTTGGCGGCGCTTATTGGTTTTTTCAGGGCTAAGCTTTAAGGCGCTGAGACGTCGTTCGATGATATAGGCGAGCATGCCACCTAAGAAAAGGGGGAACGATGATGACAGCGGCAAATACATGCCAATGGCAACCCCTAAAATTGAAAGATGAAAAAAGCGTGCGAGTTTTAAGGCATGATTAAGCACAAGTAAGCATATAATCACCAACGCACCTGAGAGCATCATATTCCATGGAAGGGTGTTACGAAACATACCTTCTGTAATGGCTGCGAGCAAAGCCGCTGTTGGGGCAGGGAGGCTATGGCTTGGGTCCATGCCAGGGCGTGGCATCACACCTGATATGCCGTAAACATCAAATAATAA
>JASJHH010000020.1:0-7126 GCA_033791145.1 Legionella sp. | reverse complement strand
TCGTCGTCTTATGAGCCTTTAATGCTTCAATAGCCACCTTTGCTTTGAATTCAGAACTGAACGTTTTTTTAGCCATTTTCGTACCCCTTGAGCCAATAGTTATATTTTACACTACTGTCTCATTTTTGGGGTCCACTACTCTTCTTCAGAAGCCAGTCCAAATTTAGAGGTGTATTTAAAGAAATTAGTCTGTGGGCAAGGCGAGAAGCATCATAATCAATTATTAGAAGTATTTGATAGTGCAGCACTGAAAGGTTTGATTTTAAATATTTATCAAACGGCAAAGCGTGAAGAAAAATCAATTTTTTATCTGCATTCACCCCAAGATTTAGTGTGTTCATCAGATTATATTGTGCGTCAAGGTGAGATGGGTCAAATTAAAAAAGGTCCCGGTGGGCCATTACATGATTTTCTAGCTCAAAAAGGCGCTGTTTTATTGGTCAATTATTCAACCTTTGAAGCCGATGATATTGTGCGTTTAAACGCTTTGCTGAATAAAACCAAGCGTCTTGCTGATGGTAGCCCTGTTCATGAAAGCACGCGTGTGCTTGCTGTGATTAATCCGAATGCACAGGGGGCTTATTCAGGGGGATGACTTGTCTTCACGTTTTTATGGCAATGTGTCTGAAGTGCCTTTTAGTTGTGAAGTATTAACAAAAGGTGTTTTAGTTTTACCTAAAACTTTATCTGAAGCATCGTTGGATGAGCAAAGCTTAGCTGCTCTGCAGTCATTGCCGATGTTTCAAGCAAAACATTGGAAGGCGCGTCTTTTAGGACGTTGGCATTTAAACAAAAATCAACCGATTTTTAAGCCTGGGCTGTTTGAAGGCTTAGATTTTAACAAAGCACCTGTTTTACTTGAAAATGCGCCTTGGGATGATGATGCTTTTCAAATTTTTTGGTTGATGCAACAAATTGATAATCCTGCGCTTTCTAAAGCCTATCAATTAAGTGGCTATGATTTAAAAAAGCTCACGCAATGTATTAAACCAAAATCAGAAAATCCTGATTGTAATATAGCAGCGGCCGAAGTGTTAAATCCAACGCGCTTACCGTTCTTTTTTCATCAATATACGATTGATAATGCATCGCATAGCATTAGCTTTGGAAAGGGTATATTAGAAGTACTTGCTGAATCCAAAAAACCAATTTCAATTTATGTTACTGATGCATTGGACGAACATGAATGGGCTTTGTTTTTAACAACATGCCAGCAACTCAAGCTTCAGTTTAATTTGTTTTTAGCGCCGAAGGTTCAATTGCCTGGTTTGCCTGATGTTTTGAATATAGAAAATTATCCGCATGCGAAAGCAGTACATCAAAAAACAGTGCTTCAATTCACGAATGATGTTGATTTTGTATTAGATAAATATTTAGCTGATGCGCCAGAACAACCTATTGTGATTGATGTTTCTGAACTCAAAGGTCCTGATATATTGGAAAGGCAAACGGGAGAATATACTGCCGAAGCATTTAGATTTGAAGAGCTGCCTTCTTATTTAAAAAATAGTTTAAAAGCAAACAAGCAAGTTATTTTAAAAGGTTATTTTTCAGAAGCCCTAATTGATGCATTAGCGCCGTTTATGCTCGAGCGCCGTGGTGATAAACAAGCTTTAGGGCACTTAACTTGCTTGGTGCATAGCGATACGCCAGAAAAAGAAACGCGTTTTATGTTTTATCCTGAGTCTAAGACAGAAGTAGTGTGTTTAGATGAACCATGAGTAAAAACAAAAAGTCGTAAAGCTTATTTAGCGCATCATAATAATCCGGACCTTAGTTCTGATAAAAACTGGGAAGGGCTTTTAAGTTTACCGCTGATTCGCCCCGAGCCTTTGCCTGATACCTTAGAGGCGATTGAGCGTGAGGCGGCAGCATTTATGCCAGAGCGAATCGCCGCTGTTAAAGATGTTTTGAATTATTCAAAGTATGCTTTTTTAGCAGGACAAACAGGGGTTGGGAAAAGTACTTTTGTACGGGATCATTGGGAAGATGCCTTTAACAATAAACCCGGTACGGTATTTATTGGCATGGATCGCATGAAAGACTGGCTTTTGTGTAAAACGCCAGGGCCCAAAACATTATTTATCGATGAGTTAAATCTGATTGAAAGTGATTTTAGTCTGCTCGAAGGCTTATTTTTGCCAACACCTGCTGTTTATTTAGATAATCAATGTTATGAATTAGATTCAGATCATTATTTTCTAGGTGCTGGGAATGCAGTGAATGATGGTGGTGAACGCACACTTGCAAGTTTACTTGAGAGGCATGGTAAAACATGCATGATAAAGCCTTTATCAAGTGCTTTTCTTTATTGCAATGTTTTACGGCCGCTGTTTGATGATTCGGAATTTGATACGCATGATTTATTTGTCAAAATATTAGATTTTTATGTTTGGGTACTGGCCTTACCGAGTGATAGTGTTTTAATGACACCGAGAGAAATCGCGAGTATCGCATTTTTTATACGCAGTTATCTTGAAGCATATCCAGATGCGAATACGAACGAAGTTACTTATTTTTATGCTTACCAAGTGGCTAAATCAGTGGTACCAGAAGCGCAGCAGGCTTTATTTAACCAACGCTTTATAGCCCCTCAGTTTTCACCTGAAACAAAAGTAGTATCAGCTGATTCAACGTATGTTTGGACTGAGTCTCGCCTGCCAATGAAGCAGCAACTAGATGCATTTTTAAGAACTAGAGCATTTAAGCAAAACACCAAGACAATCGATTTTAGAAAAAACACAGGGCTTAGTGTGTGTTTGTTTGAAGGTGTTTCAGGGATTGGAAAAAGCGAATTAACTGAAGATTATTTAAAAAACGCTTGGGGATTTAAGCTGCTTGATGAAACGAATATTATGGAAAACAATACGTATCAAGTGATGCCTACGAGCTTGTCAATGAAAGAAAAACAAACTTTTTTAAGCGACGCTTATCATCATGGCCGCGTTGTGATTGTGGATGAAGTGAATAGCATTTCGCTTGGCGAAGCATTTATGAATGGACTCTTTAATCAAAAACCAAATAAAAATGGTTTTATGATAATCGCAACACAAAATGCAGCTTCAAAGTCTGCGGGACGTCGTTTGGCAACTAATCCTGAAGCGCGTCGTGCATTAAAACTAGAATTGCCGGCTTATACTGAAAAAGAATTATGTGAGATAGCAGAAGCGAAAGAACCAAACCTACCTAAGCCACTTGCTAAAAAAGTTGCGAGAGCTTTTCATGGCTGTGCGATTAGAGCAAGGCAATCTGGACATACGAAGGTTCCAACAATGCGTCAATTTAGGACGGGCTTAAAAAGGGTCGGGCAATTTAATCAATCAGCACAAAGCATTCAGACTGGCGCACGCTCACAAGGATTTTTTTCGGCGCCTCGGGCGACGCAAGCTTATGAAAATACGGCTAAAAGCACAGGTGCAAACGCAAGTACAAAGACAAATATAAATGTACCAATCAAAAACATTCCAAAAGGTTCATTTAATTGGCTGGGGCTGGCGATTGCTATGGTGGGGTTAGCAGCTGCTGTTGCAGTTGGCTTGGCATTGATAGGCATCGTTTCTTTTAAAACAATGCTTGCTGTTTTAGCAGGTTGTGCGCTGATTTTTGCAGGACTTGCAATTACTTATGCTTGTTCATCTGAAAATAAAACACCTGCACCTGCAATGTAAGATTCTGTGCATAAGGTGATCAATAAGATATACTCCGATTATTTTTCAAGTAATCGGAGACAAACGCATGCCACAATACTTTCCTTCTGTTGAGACAAAACGTACAGATGATGAAGAAAATCAATTACAAATTGTTGTAACTTGTCCAACCGTAAGTTGTCCGACTGAGGCACCAGCATGTCCACCTATGCCAAACTGTGACAGTGTGACCTCGCGTCTTAGATTTTATTGTAATGCGACGCAGTATGTTGCAGGCACAATACCAACGGCTTTAATTACTATTTCGATTGGCGCATTATTTGGATTTGTTTTTGGGATGAACTATGCAGAAGAAACCGGGCCTTGTAATAGAGAAAAAAACGATCATTTAGTTGAGCAATGTGCGCGGTCTAGTAACAGTGCTGGAGATGGCGCGCTATATGGTGCTTTGACGGGGTTTGGTTTTTCACTACTTTTTTCTGGTGGACGTGTTGCATCTACTCCGCTTCAAAATACGGATGAATTGTCGTTTGGTTCTGGTTTAGAAGAAAGCTGTACAGTTTTAGGAGGGTTACTCCAATCTTGTTCTAACCGATAAACTATAGGGGCTGTTAAAGCCCTTCTTGACTTTACTTAAGAAATGACTGGTATTAAATCAACAAAAGCATCCGTGGGGGCATCAAGATCCGAGGTGTTTTTTATATTTTAAAAAACACCTCAAATTTAATTATATTTTAGTTTTCTTCTTCATCATCCCAGCTTAATGTGCCACCAGCTTGATATTCAATAACACGCGTTTCAAAAAAGTTTTTCTCTTTTTTCAAATCAAGCATTTCACTCATCCATGGGAATGGATTTTCAGCGCCAGGATATAAATCAGCAAGACCAATTTGATTCAGGCGTCTATTGGCAATAAAATGCAAATATTCTTCGAACATTTCAGCATTCATGCCTAAAATACCACGAGGCATAGTGTCTTTGGCGTATTGATATTCCATTTCAACACCGTCTTTGACGAGTTCAATCATTTCTTGTTGAAACGCTTCTGTCCACAGTTCTGGATTTTCTATTTTGATTTGGTTAATCACATCAATTCCAAAATTCATGTGCATGGATTCATCACGTAAAATATATTGAAATTGCTCAGAGGTTCCGACCATCTTGTTACGTCGACCCATAGATAGAATTTGGGTGAAGCCAACATAGAAAAATATGCCTTCAAATATCACATAAAAAGCAATTAAATCACGCAGTAAGCGCTGATTGGCTTCAGGTGTGCCGGTTAAGAAAGTCGGGTCGCCGAGGCTTTGGGTAAACGGCAGGGCCCAGGCTGCTTTTTTAGAAACAGACGGAACTTCGCGATACATATTAAATACGGCAGCTTCATCGAGACCTAAACTTTCGATAATATATTGATACGCATGTGTATGTAGTGCTTCTTCAAATGCTTGGCGAAGCAAATACTGACGACATTCAGGGTTGGTAATATGGCGATAAACAGCAAGCACTAAGTTATTCGCAACCAGTGAATCAGCGGTTGAGAAAAAGCCTAAATTACGCAAAATAATCAGACGCTCATCTTCGGTAAGGCCGTTTGGATCGTTCCATAATGCTAAATCAGCACTCATGCTAATTTCATTTGGCATCCAGTGATTGGCACAAGCGGTTAAATACTTATCCCAAGCCCAGCTATATTTGAACGGTACCAGTTGATTTAAGTCAGCGCGGCAGTTAATAATTTTTTTATCATCTACTTGAACGCGGGCAGCGCCCATTTCAAGTTCTTCTAGGCCTGTAGCGCCTACGGCAGTTGTTACTGTTTCAGGTTTGTCTAATACGGTGCTCATATTTTTCTCCTAAATAAGATAAGGTTATTGACAGGCGTCGCAGTCTGGGTCGAGAATCGAACAGGCTTTAGGGGCAGAATCTTCGACTTTAACTGCATTTAAGGCGCCATCCGTGAGCGTTGATTTTTCAGCATTACTTGCACCTAAACTACGTAAGTAATACGTTGTTTTTAAGCCAGACACCCAAGCATTTCGATAAAGCTCATCGAGTTTTTTACCTGAGGGTTTGGCCATGTAAATATTCAATGACTGTGCTTGGTCAAGCCATTTTTGCCGGCGAGATGCAGCTTCAACAAGCCACTGAGGTGCTATTTCAAAGGCGGTTGCATACCGTGCTCTCAGTTCAGCTGGGATACGATTAATACTTTGAATGCTTCCGTTGAAATATTTTAAGTCATTAACCATCACTTCATCCCATAAGTTTAGTGCTTTTAAGTCAGCAACTAAATAAGGGTTTACTACAGTAAATTCACCGGATAAATTAGATTTTACAAACAGGTTTTGATACGTCGGCTCAATGGACTGCGACACACCGCAAATATTAGAAATGGTTGCGGTTGGGGCAATGGCCATTAAATTTGAGTTTCGCATGCCTTGTGTGCGTACTTTAATACGGAGTGATTCCCAATCAAGCGTTGTACTTTGATCTTGTTTGAATAAATTGCCGCGTTCTTTTTGAACGAGTTTGATAGAATCAATCGGTAAAATACCTTGGCTCCAGAGTGAGCCTTCATAGGTGGCATAGTGCCCACGTTCTTTGGCTAAATCCGCAGAAGCTTCAATGGTGTAATAGCTAATTAATTCCATAGAAGCATCTGCAAACTGAATGGCTTCATCTGAGGCATAATCAATGTTTTGCAAATATAAAGCATCTTGAAAGCCCATGATACCAAGACCGACAGGGCGATGTTTTAAGTTTGAGTTACGTGCTTGAGGCACTGAATAGTAATTAATATCAATGACGTTATCTAGCATACGTACAGCTGTTTGAATGGTTTTTTTCAGTTTTTTCTTATCTAATTTACCATTAATAATATGCTGCGGCAGGTTAATGCTGCCTAAATTACACACTGCAATTTCATCTTGAGATGTGTTCAGTGTAATTTCGGTGCATAAATTAGAGCTGTGAATTACACCTGTGTGTTGCTGTGGCGAGCGTAAGTTACAGGTGTCTTTAAATGTAAGCCAGGGATGGCCTGTTTCAAAGAGCATGGAGAGCATTTTTCGCCAAAGCTTAATAGCAGGTAATGTTTTTGTATTTTGAAGCTTGCCTTCGGAGGCTTCTTTTTCATATTTGGTATAAAGTTTTTCAAATTTTTTGCCATAGGCATCATGAAGATCAGGAACTTCATCCGGTGAGAAAAGTGTCCAATCCGCTTGTTCGTGAACGCGCTGCATGAACAAATCAGGAATCCAAAGTGCTGTGTTCATGTCGTGGGTTCGACGACGGTCATCGCCTGTGTTTTTGCGGAGCTCAAGGAATTCTTCAACGTCTTTATGCCAGCACTCAAGATAAGCACAAACGGCGCCTTTGCGTTTACCGCCTTGATTAACCGCTACAGCGGTTGCATCAGCAACGTTCAGGAAAGGCACAACGCCTTGTGAACGGCCATTGGTGCCTTTAATGTGGGC
>JASJHH010000019.1:0-19331 GCA_033791145.1 Legionella sp. | reverse complement strand
TAAAATAGCATCTAAATGCAGGTGCTTGAGCGTATTTAATATCCAGGTGACGAGTGGTTCTTGGTGACGTGTTTCAAGCGCTGTATTTAAAATCGTATAGACATAATTGACGCGCGTTTGTCCTGTTTGGCTGAGTTGGTTCACGCATTCTGGATGATTGAGTGCAAATAAAATACTGTTATCCGGTGCATGGTTTGCAATAAGATGTAAATCCGATAAATTTAAACCGCACCAGGGGCTTCGTAGTACGGCAAGCCAAGCTAAGCGATTGGTTGGCATGAGTAGCGCTTTTGTGAGTGACCAAATATCTTTGATGTGTGTCAGGTTTTTGCTTAAATCTGTATCAAGGCCTTGATAATTAATGTGTGCCGCATCAAGGGCTTGTGTAATTTCAGGGAGTTGTCTGCGTGAACGCACTAAAATTGCAATGGTTTCTTCTGGATGTTCTGCCAGTAGTTGTTTGCTTAAATCAGCAATGCTTGCAGCCTCAATCAAGCTATTATCATAAGTTAAAGCCTTAATCACCGTGTTGGCTTCAGCTTTTGTTGGGACTGATGGATGAAATGAAACAGCACCTGACTCAAGGTCGTCAAATGCCGGAAAAATATCAGAAAAATATTGGTTTATCCAATTCACTAACGGTGCATTTGAACGAAAATTTGAATCAAGATAGAGCGGTGTTAATGCAACCTCACCAATGCCTTCTTGTTGCGCACGAAGAAAAAGCCCGACTTCTGCTGCGCGAAAGCGATAAATCGATTGCATGGGGTCGCCCACAACAAACAATGTACGTCCATCACCTGGTTCAAAACCGCGGACAAGTCGTCTGATGAGTTCAAATTGTTGAATCGAGGTATCTTGAAACTCATCGATTAAAAGATGTTGAATATTGTAATCAAGATATAAGGCTAAGTCAGTTGGGGTTTCTTCATGACCCAGTGCATCTAAAGCTTGGTGGGTAATGCCTGTAAAGTCAGTCGATTGGTTAGACTGGAACACTAAGTGCAGGTGTCCTGCTAAAAGTGGTAATAAGGTGAGTAGGGCTTGTAGGGGCTCCCACTGTTCATCTGGATAGCTTGGCTCTGGCAGTGCGCGTACACGCAAAAGCGCATCGAGTAATCCAGGCGTACTGTTTAAGTCCAGCAGTAATACTTTACTGTCTGCTTTGAGCATTTTATAGCGTTCGGGCGGACAATTGTCGCGTTTTAGCCCAACATGATGATCAAACGATTTTCTAAATTTCTTTTGTGTAGTGAGCAAAAGAGACGCGAGTGCGATGGCGTGCTCGCGATTAAAATCATCCAGTGTTTTTAAGGTTTTTAATGCGCTACGAGGGTGATTAGGGTTTGAATCTAGCGTTGAAACTTCAACAGCAAGTTGTATTAATACAGCCACATGCTCATTGGGAAGTGCTTGTTTGAACTGCGCCATCGCATGTTGTTCAATGCGCTTTAAGGCAAGTTCCAAATGCGTTTTATCTTGAAGACGAGCTTGATAAATCGGGGCGAGCCACTGGTCACGCTTTGCGAGTTGTTCGGTGAGTAGAGTGAGTAATGTATCCGTTCGGTTATCAAGATGCGTGAGTAAAACCGTAATTGCTTCTTGGTAATCAGGCGCATTAATCGCATGTGCAACACAAGCACGAGCCGCTTTCCAGTAGTGTTTTTTAGGGGCATCAGTGACCGTTGCATAAGGCACATGTTTGTCTTGCAAGGGCATTGCCTGTGTTAAGCTCTGACAAAGAGAATCAAGCGTTGTAACACGTAATCGATGTGGATTTTTGAGTAGCTGCCAATCGAGTGCTTTATCTTGTGCGAGCGCGGCTTTATGGGTTTTAAACTTGTTTAAAATGCGCGTTTGCATTTCATGAGCTGCTTTGCGCGTAAAGGTTAAAGCAACGACTTTTTCAGGGGCGTCTACTGTACAAAGCAAATTTAAAAAGCGTTGGGTGAGTAGCTCTGTTTTACCAGAGCCTGCAGGGGCTTGCACAATAGCAGATAGGCTTGAATCAACTGCTTTGATGCGTGCGTGTTCATCGCTTAGCATGCATCAAACATGAGTTCAATGGCGGGTTCACGTAAATTATATGAAGAGCCCATGCAATAGCCGTAAGCGCCTGTATTGGCTATTAATAAAACATCGCCCTCTGTGGTGTCAGGCAAAAGCCTGTCATAGCCCAGGGTGTCAGCTGATTCGCAAATAGGGCCGACAATATGTGCAAAGCCTGTTTTTTCTGCTGTGAGACGCGTTAAATTAGCAATTTCATGATAAGCGCCGTATAGCATAGGCCTAATCAGTGAGTTCATGCCGGTATCAATCCCAATAAAGCGCACACGGCCTTTTGATTTACACTGGGTCACATGGGCGAGTATAACCCCGCTTTCGGCCACAAAAAATCGGCCGGGTTCAAGCCAAAATGAAAACCGAGCATCTTGAGATTTAACGGCCTTAAGCGAGGCATCAAAGGCTTTGATGTCTAGTGGACGTTGGCTCGGTTTATCGACAATACCAAGGCCACCACCTAAATTAATCACGCGTACATCAGGAAACTGTTCGGCTTCGTCAATTAACATGCGTGCTGTTTCTTGCCAAAGTTCAGGTGATAAAATCCCGCTGCCCGAATGCGCGTGTAAGCCGACTACACGAATATGATGTTTTTGTATGAGCGCTGCGGCTTTAGCAACAGAATCTCTCGGAATCCCAAATTTAGATTCATTGCCGCCTGTACACACATATTTATGGTGGCCAGCACCAGATCCTGGGTCAATGCGTAATAAAATATCGTGATTGTTGAATACTTCAGGCCAGTGTTCTAATGGATACAGGCTATCAATTGTCATATGGCAACCAATTGATACAGCATATTCGTACTCAGCTTTAGGGGCGAAATTAGGTGTAAATAAGATGCGGTTTGGATTTATTTTTGGAAATAATTTTAAAATATATTGTAGTTCTTGAATCGAAACGCATTCAAAGCCAATTTTTTTAGCTTCTATTATTTTTAAAACATTCGCATTTGAATTGGCTTTAATCGCATAAAATAATTGATCAACGGTTTTAAGTTGCAATAATTGGTCTGCTTGCGCTTCAATCGTAGGCGCATGATAAATATAACAGGGTGATTTTTTATTAGCCATATCAAGCAAAGCGTCCCGCTCTGTTTCCCACCAAGGCATGCGTCTGGTGGATGGCGCTCCGAATTGCTCTTGCCAGCTTTTAGAATAGTAAAAGCTTTGCGGATTATTTTCAATGAGTAAGCTGTGTAATTGCTGCGAGAGCTTATTGGCTTGTGATTCATCTACAACAAACGTTAAATTTAAATCGTTTGATGCAAGTGACATGAGATAAATTTGTTTGGCTTCAAACACTTCAAGGGCAGGCCCAAGTTGCGGCAGCACGGTTCGAATATGATGTCCCACAAGGCTTACAGCACTACAAGGCTCTATGATTTTTGCGCGCCCTAATTGATTTAAGTCAAGCAATAACGCATCAAGTGCTTTTCTTGGATGAGCAAGCCCATTGCTATCGAGTGACATGGTGACGTTAAATTCAGAAGAAGACAGCAAATCAACCGAAAATCCATGTTGTTTAAACACGACAAAAATATCAGATAAAAAGCCAACCTGTTGCCACATGGTGAGGGCATCAATCGAAATCAGCGTAATGCTATGCTTCACCTGAATGGATTTAATCGGTGGGGCTGTTGCATCACTGTCTTGGGTGATGCGTGTGCCGGTGTGTTCAGGCAGCTTGGTGTATTTGACATAAAGCGGAATATTCGCGCGTCTAACCGGCGGAATACAGGGTGGATGCAATACTTTAGCACCCATTGAGGCAATTTCTTGGGCTTCGTTATAGTTAAGCTGTTTGAGTAGCCTGGCATGCGGCATTTGATGTGGATTGGCTGTATAAATACCGGGTACATCCGTCCAAATTTCGCAGGCTTCGGTTTCAAGGCTTGCAGCAAGTAAAGCGGCGGACGTGTCAGAGCCGCCACGGCCCAATAAGACCGTTTCGCCTGCTTCGTTCGATGCAATAAAGCCTTGGGTAATAATTGCTTTTTTACCGTTATTGGCTAATTGATACGCTAAATCAGGATTTTTTTCGCCCGCACAATAAGCATTTAAATAATTGATGTTCTCGCCCCCTAATACAGGGGTAGTGCGTAGTGCTTCGCGTGCATCAAACCAAGCACAGCTCGTTTGGTTTTGTTCTAAAAAAACATGCCCAAGTCTTGTTAACATAAGCTCACCAAGGCTTAAGATTTGTGCGCGTGTTTTAGCTGGCGCTTCGTTCAGTAAAGCAATGCCTGTCAGCCATTGTTTAAGTTGTGTTAAATCAGCATGAATATGTTTTGGGTCAACCTCGAGCGTTTTGGCAAGTTGGGTATAAGATTCGGTGAGTTCAGCTTGCAGAGGATGATGCTTATCGAGTAAAGCTGCATCGGTCATTTTGTCGAGTTGATTAGAGGCTTGTGAATAAGCAGAGCACACAATAATAGGCTGTATGCCTTGGCTAATATGATTTTGGGTAATGGTGCGAATATGCTCCCATGTTTCTCGTGAAGAAACACTGGTGCCACCAAATTTGATAATAACTTGCCGCATGAATAAGGCCCTTCTGAAAACTAAGAAACCTTATCATGTGGTGCGTTTCGGGGCAAGTTCTGAGTGAGTTTAAGAGCTAGGGGTTTCAAGCTTTGCAGAGAAGACAAAGTCTGTATGTTCTAGCAGTGGGGGATATTGAGATGGTTTATTAAAAAAGGTTAGGGTTTGTCCTGATTTTTTGGCCATGTCCTCGAGATCGGCTTTTGGATTGAGATCACCAATAGTTAGATTCAGAAAGGTTTTCAGTGCAAAATCAAGAGGCATATTAATAGGTTCGTCGGTGAAACAGGATGCCAATGATAAACAAGTGCCGATGATGCATCCTACAAAGAGACCTACAAAAAGAAGCGCCGCACTAACCACGACACCAATAGCCGATGCAGCGTAATCAAAGCCTGTGGAGAGGTTTGTGTATAAAGGGGGATCGATTTGGATCTCTCGACTCTCGTATGCAGAATAATAAGAGTAGATATCAAGCCTTTCACATTCATCACGCGTATCGTAACGAATTTTTGCTATTTGAGCGGCAATTAAAATTCCAGCAGACATAATCAATTCTGAAAGTGCTAAACCGATAGAGAGTCCCATGACGCCACAGGCAATCATAGATGTAGCAAGTGGTAGGAGCAGTAATATAAGCGGGTTTGTTGCCTTAAAATTTCTCTCTTTAGATGAATTAATGATTGCCTGAGTTGATTTTGGTAATCGAGATAGAAAGGCAGAAGGAGATGCGCTTAAACTTGAAGTACAATCCTCAACGAGGATATTGATAGGATATCCGTCTTCATGTAACTGTTTCGCTGATTGCGTTAAGAATACGCTTCTTTTCGACTTGCAGGATAAGGTAATATCTTCGGCTTTTTTACCTAGATCAGTGACTAAATACTTAACATGGTGATTGACGTCCTGAGGCTGACTATCATAAGGTTTTTCACGGTATGTAACTAGAATCTTGATTTCATACTCGTCCGCAGGGTTCAAATTGAGCTGGTCATTGAGCTTATTATTGATAAAACCAGATAGCTTATTAGGCGATAGGTAGTATTGTTTTTCTTTCAATGAAGAAAGCGCAGCGTTAAATGAATTAGGTGTTGTCATACAATCCCTCACTATAGCTATAAGAGTCTAAATTACCGCATGAATAAGGCCCTTCTGAAAACTAAGAAACCTTATCATGTGGTGGGTTTAAGCATTAAGAGGGGCAGAGGGTCGCATCAAATACAATATCTCTTACTCGCTCAGATTTTTCTTTTAAAATCTGTTCAGAGCCAGTGTCTAGGAACCCTGTTGATTTTACCTGTTTGAGCATAGGGTCTAAGGCTTTTGCTGGTCCGGCGTTAAAGAAGGATAACTTTTTCGTGTGACCAGATGTTTTATTTTTTGCCATCTGCTCAAGATTGTCTTTGGGGGTAACATTACCGCAGGTTGTGCCTAAGAGTGCCTGTAGTGCGAAATCAAATGACATATGAACAGGTTTCTTGGTGATATGAGTGGCTAATGACAAACCCGCACCTACCATGGCTCCGATAGCGAGACCGACAGGCAGCAACGCGAAGCCAAGCACAGCACTAATAGCACATGAAAGCACATCAAAGCAGGTGTTGATAGCCAGAGCGATAGCGTTAAAACCTACATTTAAATAGCTTGCTGGGCTTTCTAAGCCGATGAGCTCTAAGCCCAGAGACAAATTATAACCAATTCCTGCGACAAGGCTTGCAATGAGTACGCCAACAGACATGATAAGTTCTCCAAGTGCTAGACCTATCGAGAGCCCTATGATGCCGCAAGCAAGATACGATGTGATCAATGGCAGGTAACCGCTATATTTCTCAAAAGGATCGGTATATTGGTCAAGCATCGTGCGCATACCTACGATTGGCTGTATATCCTTTGGGATCATCTGCTTAATTATAGAGTCTATGCTATCCGGATTGAATAATGCATTAATCAGAAAAGGCAAGTCTTGGTCGTTTTTTAAGTCGATATATTCTTGTAATAAGTTCAGCAAAGTAGAAGGTATAGTGCTTAAATTTGAAAAGCACATATCAACATTTAGGTTCACATGGAGGCCTTCATCATGTAATTTTTTTGCAATTTCGGTTACAATAGCACCATCGAAAAAATCGGCGGATAGCGTAATATTTTCGGCAGAAGTATCTGGATTATTCCTTAAAAATACTTTAACGGCTTCATAACCTTTTTGAGTAATAGCATGAAAGTCAGCGGGGATAGTCGCGTTTTTATCATGAATATCAATGTAATTGACGTATTTTGTTACTGCGCCTTCACCTTCTATAGTAAATTTACCCTCAATTAACTTTTGCTTAATTAATAAATGCATTAATTGTTCATTAGCAAAACGGGATAGCGTGTTAGATGAAAGTCCCTTTCTTGCTTGCAGTGAAGAGAATGCGGTATGTAATTGCTCAGGATAAACCATCTTTTCTTTTGTGGTATATGGCATAATTTTAGCCCTCAATTGCTCTTAAAGTGAGCTCATTGTCGCATATTACAGCACTGCATGTCAAGGCTTAGGCTGCATGAATTTGCTGAAGTTCTGGGTCATGTAAGTTTAAATGGTCACTATGAGTTACTGTTTTATGTAAAAAAATAGAAAAATCGGTGTATTTTGAAAGATCACATTTTATAAAAGCAGTGCTTAAAGCAGCTTCGTTATGAACCACGTCATCTTTTTTAGAGTTAATTATTTTAATCTTACCGTGTGATTTTAACTTTAAAATATATAAAATATTCTTAAACGAATTCATCTCACCTGTGGTGGTGTTAATGAGTATTTGTGCGGGTTTTTCGATGGGAATATCATAAGGATTTTTTGTAAAGAGGAGTTGGATTGATAAAATAAGACCAACAGCTGTTCCAAGCAGCAGGCCGACGCCAAAGCCTACTGTCGAGACGACAGTGCCTGCGATAGTAGCAAATAAATTAAAGCATGCATTTATATATTCAGCGTGTGCATTAAAAAATAAATTGATTGCGCTTACAAGCAGTGAGGAGCCCGGTATTTTTGATAAAAGCAGGTTAAGGCAATAGCCAATGCCTGCAATTAAGCTTGCAATAAATAAACCGATGGTGGCGATAACACCAGCTAAAATCGTACCCATTGAGATACCTATAATGGAAAAAGCAAGCAATGATGTACCAAAAGGAAGATATTGCTTATATGGGTCGACTTTGTGATAAAGCAGCGGAGAAACCACACCACTTAAATCTGCAAAAGAACGTTCAATGGTTAAATTAACTTCGTGTCCTTCATCATGAAGCCTTCGAGCGATGTGTGCTACAACGCCGCCACCCATAGAGTAACCATGTAGTGTGATATCTTCAGGATTTATACGCTTTTTTGTTATAAGATCTTTAACCTTTTTGTATCCGACTTTAAAGAACAGATCAAAGCGTTTGACGTTAATATAGGCATTGTTGCCTGGATAATCCGAAAAGATATAGTTTTTAGTTGGATCGTCATGAAGCGTCTGTTTAATCGACTCGGGATTGAGTGCATCTTGTAGATTGCCTGCAAAATAAATTTGATACGCTGTTGCATTTTCTCGTATTGCCTCGACGGTTTGAACGCCATATTTGTTTTTCTCGAACCTAAGGGAATTATATCCGTCTAGGTTGATGTTTTTAAAATCATCAGGGCTATACGCTTCTGGTCGTGCTCCTTGTCGTGCCTTGGTTGCTAAAAACATGAGCCATGAACCCATATAATCAGCGAGTAGATTAGGTGCCATTCCCTTTCTTTCTTTCAGTAAAAAAAATGTTTCTGATAAGACAGGTGGAAACCAAAAGTTTTTGGAAGAAGCAGACATAATTATTTCAAAATAAAAACTTGTCCGCAGTGTAACATAAGCCATCTTTGTGCGGCAAATAAATGCATCTATGGCCGCTTGATTTCTGAACCGTGTCTTGTATGATGATGGGCCTTTAAAGTAGCAGATGAGACCAACACAGGGATGAGAATGACGCGATTTTTATCTAGCATATGTTTAAATATACTTCTGAGCACACAAGCCATAGCAGGTGGTTTTTCGTTATATACCGAAGGCAGTGTGTCAGAGCTTGGCGTGTTTGCAGCAGGTTCAGCCGCTGAAGCACCAGATCCATCCATTGGCTGGTATAATCCCGCAGGTTTGGTTTTGATGTCAGAAGATGGCGCTGTGTTCAGTGGTGTAGGTGTGTTGCCAAATACAACATTAGAAGGTACGAGTACCTACGAAACCACCGAAGTACCTGCTTATATACAATCTTTACGGTCGTTTAAAACCTTGAATGGTGGAAAGAAAGCTGTGGTGCCGGCACTGCACTTTGCACATCCCTTAGGTGAGCGCGCAGTTATCGGTTTGAGTATTGTCTCGCCGTTTGGGCTTGCAACAGATTGGGGTAATGACTCACCACTGCGTTATGCAGGGACACTGACAGAGCTTTTAACCGCCGTTGTTTCTCCCGAAATAGGCGGCTATTTAAACGATAATTTAGCATTGGGTGTTGGGCTTGATTTAGAATGGGCGCGGGTGACGTTTAATGCGGTTGCAGGCTCACCTGCAGCTTTAGAATTTTTACGCTCTATAGGCGGATTAGTGGGTGCGACAACGCTTGATTCAACAAGTGAAAACATAGGCGATTCGTTTGGTTTTGGGTTTCATGCAGGCTTACTTGCTTTATCTAATGATAAAAACACACGTATTGGTCTTAATTTTCAGTCGGCTATTCAACATCAGTTTGAAGGGACCAGTACGTTAACAGGTCGTTTAGCTGATGTTGATTTAGAAAACCCGAATGCCGTTTATAAATTAGATACGTTAAGTAGTAATGAGATTCGCTTACCGAATATTACAACGTTGAGTATTTACCAAGTCATGCCCAAAAATTGGACTCTGTTAGGGTCTGTGGTGTATACCGGTTGGAGCGTCTTTAAAACCACACAACTCGATGATGTGGCAGGGTATGATGCTGATTCAGGCCTGCAAACACCGATTACGGTTTTAACCGAGCAGCATTATCGTAATGCGTGGCGGTTTGCTTTAGGTGGTTTGTATGCTGTCAATGAACGTTGGACCTGGCGTGTAGGTGGTGGCTATGACCAAACCCCAACGATATCTGCTGAGCGTGATGCACGCCTGCCAGATATAGACCGGTGGGCTATAGCAACAGGATTACATTATCAACCGCGTCCAGATATTGGATTTGATTTGGCTTATGTTTATTTGTGGGGGGCGGGCCGAGCACCTGTGCATAAAACACAAGTATTTAATGAAATGTCACAGGTAACTGTAGATGCTTGGGGACGTAATCATGCGAATTTATTTGGGGTCCAAGCGGTCTGGAAACCGCTTGGATAAATAATTGTTTTATTCGCCTGCAAGCAAGGTCGTTTCAGCAGGGCCATTCACAAGCATGGTATAGCCGTTTGCATGAAGTTCTTTCGGCTCAATATCGCCTGTGTTTAAATCAATGGTGACCATGCCTAATTCAAGGGGGGTCGGTGTGTTGGCGCCTAATTTAATTAGTGCAGGGCATCGGCCATTCTTAACATGACCAAAACACGCCATACGAACAGACGCCCACATCACACGGCCTTCTGAGTTTGCTTTGGTCGGATGCTGTGAAGGAATGGTACCAGCAACAAAGGCATTAGATTCAAGGCTTGTTTGATTATGTGTAATCAAGAGCTTTGGCGGAATAGCCAGTGCAAGACTTGAGGTTAGGCTTAAGGCAAGTATTGAGCGAATCAAATTTATTTTTTTCATGTTTTTTCCTTTGGATTTATTTGAGTTCTCGGCGTAGTACTTTGCCGATATTGTTTTTGGGTAAATCATCATAAAAAGCGAGTATTTTCGGCACTTTATAAGCAGTGAGGTGTTTTCTGCAGTGTGTAATCACTTGCTCTTCGGTTAGTGTTGGGTCTCGTTTGACAATACAAGCTTTTACAATCTCGCCGCCTGAGGGTGCTTCAATACCAACCACACCCACTTCTAACACACCGGGCATGAGGCTAATGATTTGTTCAACTTCGTTGGGATAAACATTAAAGCCTGAAACGAGAATCATATCCTTTTTTCGGTCAACTAAATAGACAAAGCCATGTTTATCTACTTTAGCAACGTCTCCTGTACGCAGAAAACCATCAGGCCAAAACACCAAACTGCTTTCATCTGCACGTTGCCAATAGCCTGGCATCACTTGCGGACCATCAATACATAATTCACCCGATTCACCTACGGCTAAATCATTGCCGTTTTCATCTCGAATGGCAATATTTGTGGAGGGTATCGGCAGGCCAATGCTCCCATTGTAAGTTTTAAGCGTTAAAGGATTAATCGTTACAGCAGGACTGGTTTCGGTGAGGCCGTAAGCTTCAAGAATGTGCGAGTTGGTTTTTGAAAACCAGGCTTCAGCAACACTTTTTTGTAATGCCATCCCACCAGATAGCACAAGGCGTATTTTTGAAAAATTAATACTCGTAAATTTAGGATGGTTAATTAAGGCATTAAACAGCGTATTAACGCCGGTAATGGCTGTAAACTGTGAATTTTTAATAGCGTTAATAAAGCTTTTAATATCACGTGGATTCGTAATTAAAATATTCGTAGCGCCTGCTTTAAAAAAAGTAAGGCAGTTCGCTGTGAGCGAAAAAATGTGATAAAGCGGTAAGGCTGTCACAATAATATCTTCTTCGCTAATGCCAACAGGTGTAATCCATGCAAAGGCTTGCATGATATTAGCGACTAAATTACCGTGGGTTAATATCGCACCCTTGGATATGCCCGTTGTGCCCCCGGTGTATTGAATGCACGCTAAATTTTCATGATTCAGTACAGCGGGCGTAAATGTTTTTTTCTTGCCGCGAGTCAGTGCTTGTCGCCAGGAAACCGCATGAGGGATGTGATATTCAGGCACTTCTTTTTTGATATGTTTTAATACAGAATTAATCACGACGCGTTTTATAGATGAGAGTTCATCACCCACTTCAGTAATAATCACTTGCTTCAGGCGGGGCATGTTAGGGAGCGCCTTTTCAACGGTTTTTGCAAAGTTTGCGAGTACAACAATCGCTTCGGCGCCTGAGTCGTTGATTTGATGCGTAATTTCATCTGCGGTGTACAGCGGATTCGTATTCACCACAACATAGCCTGCACGTAAAATGGCAAACAGTGCAATAGGATATTGCAAAACATTAGGTAGCATAATGGCAATGCGTGCACCTTGGGTTAGCTCAAGGCTTTGTAGATAGGCCGAAAAATGACGGCTTAATACCTCTAGTTTGGCATAAGTCAGCTTGTGCCCGAAATTGATATACGCTGTTCGGTCTTTATGTTGATGACATACTTCATCAAAAAGGGCGGTGAGCGAGGAATAGGCATTAATGTTGATGGTATGTGGGATACCATCCGGATATTGTTCCAGCCACAATTTATCCACGTTGTTGACCTTTTGTTGAGAATAGGTGCGTGATAGTATAAACAAAAAAAACGCGGATGGATATCAGTGATATGACAGATAATGTGTTGAAAATAAAAGCATTTAAACTTAAAGGGCGTTTATATACTTTAACAGTCCTTCAAGTGCTTGATGCAGATACCGCCGGTTTTAACCTTCAATTAAAAGAATTAATTGCGGAAGCTCCACGTCTTTTTGAGGCGGCACCGATTATATTAGACTGCTCAGGAGTGCCTGAGGCAACGGTTGATTTAGCCGCATTATGCCAATGTGTTCGCGGGCATGGCTTGTTTCCCATTGCAGTTCAGGGCGGCAGTGCCTTGTTTCATGAGCGTGCAGCAGCGCTTGGGCTTGCAACACTGAATTCATCTGCAATACATGATAAACGCGTTACCAGCACTGCTAATTCTACCAAGGCGACAAAAAACAAAGTGCCATCGCCGCCCGAGATAGTAACAAAATTAATTACAAAGCCTGTGCGCTCAGGTCAACAGGTGGTGAGTCAAGGGGATTTAATCGTCGCCGCATCGGTTGGGCGTGGTGCTGAATTGCTGGCTGAAGGGAATATTCATGTATATGGTACTTTGCGAGGCCGTGTACTGGCGGGTATTTCTGGTAATACGACTGCGCGTATTTTTTGCCAGTCGTTCGATCCCGAGTTGGTTGCCATTGCAGGCGTATATCGCTTACCTGAAACGATTGAGACCTGTCTTAAGCCTTGCCAGGTTTTATTAAAAAATGATCGGATTGATATTGAATTATTATAAATTATTATGAATTATTATGAATGATGCCGTTTTTATTTCAGATTTACATCTACATCCAGATAGAGCAGATATTTTAGAGCAGTTTGATGTTTTTTTAAAATGGGTGATAACAAGCACAAAAACGCTTTATATCTTAGGTGATTTTTTTCATGTGTGGGCGGGGGATGATACCAATACCACCTGGAGTGATGGCATTGCAGCACGTCTTGCAGCCTTAAATCAGCAGGGTGTGACGGTGTATTTTATGCATGGCAATCGTGATTTTTTGCTAGGTGATGCATTTTTTAAACGTGCTTGTTTAATTCCATTAGAAGAGCCCGCCACAATTACTTTAGGGAACACCCAGGTATTATTAGTACATGGCGATAGATATTGCACGAAAGATAAAGCGCATCAGTGGTTTCGGTGTTTAACGCGTAATCGATGGTTTCCTGCTTTATTTATGATAATACCTAAGCGCATACGTACACGTATTGTGATGGGGGTGCGTTTAAACAGCGAGACCAACACACGAAAAAAGCAGATAGTGATGAACGTTGTACCCGAAACATTAACAAAGCATTTAGCTGCGTGTGATGTTAATACAGTTATTCATGGACACACCCATCAACCGGGTGTAACACGTTATGTATTAAACAAACAAAATTATCAGCAGTATGTTTTAAGTGATTGGGATGCGCCCCCGTCAGCGCTGTGCTATAATAAATCAACAGGATTCGAATTTAACCTTATTGGAGATAGTGATGTCTAAAGACAGCGCACGCAAAGCAAGAGAAAATTTAATGAAAGCCATCCAAAAAAAACAAAATGAAGAGCATGCTAATGTTGCGCAAGAGAATCTAGAACTTGATCAGCGAGCAGGTATCACAAAATTACCTGAAAAAATAAAAGACGAAAAAAAACTGAAGTCTCTAAATGATGACCTAAGAAAAATGGGTACAGATGCTAAAAGATCGGTTGCGACGACCTATCAAGAATGGCAAACAACGCAAGGTGAAGCTTTCAAGATGTCAGTAGATTTGGCATACCTCTTGCATGCAAAATATCAAGGTAATTGGATGATTAAAGCAGGTCAAGGGATTACTGATTATTTGAAAGGTAATAAAGCGGTAGAAGATAAGATAAACTTACCAGGTGGTGAAGATAAAATATTAGATCGTATGATACCGATACCGGAGTCTCCTGGTGCGGATGGGCTAGATACTGGGGCATTCAAACTAGACTTTAAATTGGATGATTTAGAGTTAGAGCCCGATGATAAAGCAGCATACGAAGGCGCTTTAAAAGAGGCTTTTGAAGCGAACCTTATTGCTGTGGGTTATAAGTTTGAGAAAGAACCGGATTCTGAGGATCCCAATAGAATGATTTTAAAAAAATCATCGGATGTGAAAAATCCTGATGCAGACTATACAGCTGTTGAAAACCCCAAAGAGGAAATCCAAGCGATTTTTAAGGATATGAACGTGAATGATTTTTTTGAAAGCGGAATAAAAGCTAAAACGCAAATGAAACAAAATTACGCAGATCTCAACCCGCCTGCTAACGATGATGCTGGGGTAAAATCACCGGGTATGTAAATGTAAAAGGAAATAAGTTGTGTTTGTTTTAGGATTTGAATCATCTTGTGATGAAACAGGGGTCGCGCTTTATTCCTCTAAAGCGGGGCTCTTGTCGCATGCATTACATTCTCAGGTTGCCACACACCGACAGTTTGGCGGGGTGGTACCTGAGCTTGCCTCACGCTGCCATGTCACCCATATTGTAGCTTTGGTCGATGAAGTTTTAAAAAAAGCCCAATGCAAAAAATCAGATATTGATGCCGTTGCTTATACAAACGGGCCTGGGTTAATGGGGGCGCTTTTGGTGGGCGCCTCTTTTGCGAAAAGCCTTGCATTTGCTTTGGGTATTCCAGCCCTTGCAGTGCATCATTTAGAAGCGCATGTGCTTGCCGCACAACTGGATGCCCCTGAGCTCCAATTTCCGTTTACAGCTTTATTGGTGTCAGGTGGACACACGCAGCTAATAGAAGCACGTGCTTTGGGTGATTATCATCTTTTAGGTGAAACATTAGATGACGCAGTGGGTGAGGCGTTTGATAAAACAGCAAAGCTCATGGGCTTTGAATACCCAGGTGGACCTTTACTTGCAGCATTGGCAGATGAGGCAGCTGAACTAAATAATTTGCCCGTATTTGCTGCATTTCCACGGCCTATGTTAAATAAACCAGGATTTGATTTTAGCTTTAGTGGGCTCAAAACGCATACCATGATGGCCTGGAAAAAAAGCGAGCAAACGGCACAAGACAAATCAGCTATTGCAAAGGCCTTTCAAACGGCGGTGGTAGAAACACTTATGATTAAAACGATGCGTGCTTTAGATTCAACAGGTAGCAACTGCTTGGTTGTCGCAGGCGGTGTTGGCGCAAATCAGGCCCTTCGAGCAGCACTCACAAAAGCCATGCAAGCGCGCACGGGTGAAGTTTATTTTCCACGCTTGGAATATTGTACCGATAATGGTGCGATGGTGGCTTATGCTGGATGCTTGCACTTGATGCAAGGTTCGCGTGACAAGAGTCACGCGATTGAAGTGTATGCGCGTATGCCTTTATTAAAGCAAGATGAAATTATTTAGATTTCGTATTTGTTTTTTTAGACTTACTTTTTTTACCTGGATTAAATTGTTTGAATTTAGCCTTAAGCTTATCTAGGTCAAATTTACTTAAATTAATTTTGCTTAAATTCAAGTCAAATTTATCAAAATTAATATCGCCAAAATTAAAATCAAGTTTTGATTCACTGCTATCTAAAAGACGCTTCATATTGTCTTTATGTTGATACAAGACGGCGAGTGCTATCGCGACCAAAGGGAAAAAAGCTTGTTGTTCGTTAAATGCAAGTAAAGCATAAAAGGGGCTTAAGGTAATGGTTACGATAGAGGCAAGCGATGAATAGCGGCTAAAAAAGGCAACGGTTATCCAGGTCAGCATGGCCATAATGCCGAGTAGCGGATGTAAGCCTAGTAACACACCAAGACTTGTTGCAACGCCTTTACCCCCTTTAAAGTCAAAAAAGACGGGGTACATATGCCCAAGTACGGCAACAAGTCCGACAACGGCTTGCCAAAAAGGATTTAATTGAAAAATAATCGCAATCCAAATCGGCAGTAAGCCTTTTAGCATATCTGCAATAAAGACCAAAGCCGCATATTGTTTGCCTGCAATACGAAGCACATTGGTCGCCCCCGGATTTTTTGAGCCTTTGGTGCGTGGGTCGGGTAATTTTGCCATTTTACAAACAATAACGGCTGAGCATAAAGAGCCAAGTGCATAGGCTGCAGCAACACAAAGTGCAATAAGCAGGAAGGTGAGCATGGTGTCTCCATTTGAGTGAGTGAGTAAGCTAATAAAGAGTATGGCAGGTGATAGATGCTTATGGCAAGAATAAGCGCTGCAAATCGTTGGTAAAGCGCCGGCCAAAGGGTGTAATTTGAAAATGTGTTTGGGTGCAAGTTAAAAAGCCTTGTTGCTCAGCTATTTTGAGCTTTACCATGAGGTGTTTAATATCAAGCCCTGTGTGCGCTGCGAATAATGCATAAGGTGTTGCTTGTTCTAAGCGCGTTAGGTTTAGCATAAACTCAAATATTAGATCATCTGAATTAAGCTGATTTATTTCAATGGGATAGGGTTTATTAGGATTTAAATAATCTTTGGGTTGGCGTTGTTTGCGTGTGCGGCAAATTTGCTGAAAATCTGGTGTTGTTAATTTACCATGTGCACCTGCACCAATGCCGTAGTAGTCGCCAAATTGCCAATAATTAATATTATGCTGTGCTTGTTTATTTTTTTTTGAAAACGCAGAAATTTCATATTTTATATATTGATTGTCTGTAAGGTAATTAAATCCTGCTTGCTCTAATTGCTCGATGGTATTTTCGGATGGCAGCACAGGTGGTTTTTTATAAAATACGGTATTCGGCTCAAGGGTGAGTTGGTACCAAGACAAATGCTCAGGGGTATAGCTTAATGCTATTTCTAAGTCTTTGAGGCCTTCAGATACAGATTGCCCGGGCAGACCATGCATGATATCTAAATTAATATTATCAAAGCCTGCATCACGTGCAGCCAAAATAGCGCGATGAGCATCTGTATCGTCATGGACACGCCCAAGTGCTTTTAAATGCGTTTTGTTAAAGCTTTGTATACCAATGGATAAACGATTGATGCCAAGCGCGCGATAAGCTTTAAATCGCGTTTGTTCAGCGCTGCCAGGATTTGCCTCGAGCGTGATTTCTATATTATCTGCAAATTGAAGCCGCTTTTGTAAACCTTCAAATAAAACCGCATACGCATGTTCTGATAAAAGGCTTGGGGTGCCACCGCCAATAAAAATAGAAGTAATAGGCCGCGCAGGAAAAAGCGTTAAATCGCAATCTAAATCTTCAAGTAACGCATTGACGTATTGTATCTCGGGCAGCAATTTGGGGCTTTTATGCGAGTTGAAATCACAATACGGACATTTTTGAATGCACCAAGGGATGTGAATATAAAGTGATACTGGTAACATAAATCACGATTTTTATAAAAGCCGCATCATACAGTATACTTCTCGAGAAGTACATGTATGTGCTATAGTGTACCTATGGAGAAGTATACTATTGGTGTTGTTATGCGTGATATATTAGAAACACTGTTGGAAGAAGGGTTTGATACAATTGCCGAGACTCGAGCGAGTGTGGTTCGGCAACTGCAGTTTCCAAAGGTAGATAATATTATAAAAGTTGCTGTCGGTATGAGGCGCTCAGGTAAGACCTATTTACTTTATCAAACCATAGCAGAATTGCTCGAACGCGGTGTAGAGAGAGAGCGGATACTATTAATTAACTTTGAAGATGATCGCTTGTTACCCATGACTGCAAAAGAAATGGGCAAATTAATTGATTTATTTTATACGTTGTATCCTCAAAATCACAACAGGCGTTGCTATCTATTTCTTGATGAGGTACAAAACGTTCCGGAATGGCAGCTGGTTGTGCGACGGTATCTTGATAGTAAAAATGTAGATCTTTATTTAACAGGATCGTCGGCTAAATTATTAAGCAAAGAAATTGCAACCTCATTAAGGGGGCGTTCACTATCGATTGAAGTATGGCCATATTCTTTCAATGAATTTTTGCAGGCACATCATATTTCGAAACCAACTCAGGCCTTTGGACAGAAAACATTTGATATGATGCGGCAACATTTGCTGCATTATTTTACAAAAGGTGGTTTTCCGGCTGTGCAACACTTGCCAAATAAAGAGTGGCGAGAAACGCTGCAAGGTTATGTAGATACCGTGATTTTAAGAGATATTATTGAACGTTATGGTGTGAGCAATATTGCATTATTAAAGTATCTAACCTCTTTTCTTATTAAAAATGCAGCAACATGCTTTTCAGTTAATAAGTTTTATAACGATGTAAAAAGCCAGGGTTATAAAGTAGGGAAGGAAACCATCCATACCTATTTAGCTTATCTTGAAGATGCCTACCTTGTATTTACAGTCCCATTTTATTCTGAATCAGAACGCACAAAACAAAATAGACCGAAAAAAATATATGTTGTTGATAATGGGTTAGTGAACGCAAATGCTTTGGGTACCAATGATCTCTATAATAAATTTTTAGAAAATCAAATTTACCTCGATTTGAGAAGACAAGGGAAAGATGTTTATTTCTATCATACGGCTGATGGTTATGAAATTGATTTTGTTAGCGTTGATAAAGATGGTTCGAGAGAACTTTTACAAATTACCGTAGATTTAACAGATCCTAAAACGGCAGCGCGGGAACAACGCGCACTTGAACAAGCTAAAAAAGAATTAGGGATAAATGGAAGAATTATAACAATGAAAGATTACTTAAGAAGTCAAAGAGATAGTGGTAACATGGGACACAATTTTTGAGGCACGATTTTTGAGACAGGAGATAAAATAGAATGAATAAACGTATTCGAGTTGCAATTACAGGGGCTGCAGGACAAATTGGCTATGCGTTGTTGTTTAGAATCGCATCAGGGCAGTTATTTGGGGATGATACGGATATTGAATTGCATTTACTTGAGTTACCACAAGCTTTGCCTGCTTTAAAAGGGGTTGCGATGGAGCTTGAAGATTGTGCGTTTCCTCGTTTGAAGCACATTGAATGTACCTCAAGTTTAAAAGAAGCTATGACGGGGGTGCACTGGGCATTTTTAGTTGGGTCTGTACCACGCAAGCAAGGCATGGAGCGTGCTGATTTATTACAAATCAATGGCAAAATTTTTATCGAGCAGGGCCGTGCAATCAATGACTATGCAAATAGCGATGTGCGTGTTTTTGTTGTCGGTAATCCATGTAATACCAATGCGTTAATTGCAAAGCATCATGCAAAAGATGTTCCTGATGAGCGTTTTTACGCCATGATGACATTAGATGAGTTGCGTGCACGTAATCAACTCGCGAAAAAAGCAGACGTTGATATT
>JASJHH010000018.1:0-14040 GCA_033791145.1 Legionella sp. | reverse complement strand
CAAAGTGATCCTATTTTAAAAAATGTAAAAAAAGACTTAGAAGCAGCTGCTTTTGCACATGAAAATTTGAATCTTGTTATTCCTGAAACATATGCTAATCCGCTTAAAAATACTTATGAATATTTAAAGCGCAATAAACTTGGAAGTATTAAATATATTTTTTCACGTATAAAAGGATACACGATAGAGACCATTCGATTTAGCGGTGCTGCACGTGCTTGGCAAACCCTATTTGACGACGATAAAAATAATTTTGACCTAGATACTTTTGATCTCAATAGAGAAAAACTTCCGGAGTCTAAAGCCTATAGTGCAGGCTGGCTCTCAAAAAACTTTCTCTGCGGTGATTGGTTCTCAGGACGGGCTGAAAAAAATGCGCTGAAAAACAATGTCCCGGTTTTAAACGTTAATCATGACCTTAAATTATATGAACAGATAAAAACAGAATCAGGTCAGACAGATTGGCGACCTGCTGACGAAAATGCTTCCGACGTAAAAAGTTTTTCTGAACGTATATTCAATGATTGGCAAAGTAGTGATAAACAGCTATCACTCGAGGATTTTGATAAGAACTGGGATAAAGGGGATAAAAAGGGAGTGAATAAACGAGTGGAAGTTGTAGAGGTCAGTACAATTGATAACACTGTCAGCTTTGATAACATATTAATGGCATTACAACTATTACATAAAAAACACTCGAATAGCGATGGCCTAAAGCGCATTATTAGCGAAATGAAAATGCTAAAGTCGATTAAATCGTACACAGAAGAAGAAAGACTCTCTACGATGAACCGAAGAGTGAAAGCCATTATTACAGGCGATAAAGTGGACAATGAACAGCTTAAAAATAAAAAATTCGGCCTTTTTGGTGGTCGACATCAAGACGTACAGAATTTATATGGGGAAATTATTAAAGGAAATTTTTCATTAAAAGAAAGTAGTTCTTTTCATGAACTTTTATCACTCTCATCTGACCAAACAGCTTCGCATAAAGCATCTTAAAATAAGTAACTCACTTTACGCACCGAGCCTGTCATGCTCGCGCAGGCGTCAGCCCTTAATAATTGATATCTAATGATTGATGTGCTAAAATATTAAACAATAACTTATCTGCTAACATAAAACATTTCGAGGATATTATGCCCACTTTAACCAAAGAACAAACATTAGAAATGCAAGCGAATTTCACTGCTAAAATAGATAATTACGAAACGATACAAAATAATACTTATACTTTAAGTTCTAATTCTGATGCTGATGTTGAACAATCCGAACGAGAAGATTTTATTAACTACATGTTTACTCAAGCACCATCAAAAACACCGGAAAATCCGATATTTTTAAATAATACCCCTAAAGCACGATCCATTACGCTTGAAAAGCTACTTGGTGAAGCAGGTGTTGTGCTATATCAAGCAGCCTTAAAAGAAGAAAGTGAAAGCCCTCTCTTCCAAGAAGCATGCTTTCAAAATTCTTTGGTAGAAATATTTGGGGAAGTGCCTGAAAAACCATTAGATATCGTCATTGGAGGGCCTCGAACACTTCAAACTCCTTCAGCCGTTTCTGCTTTACTAAACACACGCTATGCTTCAGAGACAGAGAATGCAGTTCATTTCAGGGTAACGGGTGATAATGTGACTGAGAAAACATCTCAAGTCAGAAAGCTCGCGATGCAGCTCGCCCTTTGGAAGGGCTATTCTTTTATATCTGATTTAGAGGCGCACTCTACAGTTTTAGAGTCGGTTGAAGACGCGATAACCCAAAAATCCTCGCAACACGCTTTAAATACCGTGCGCCTTGAGACTTTTGCCTCTTATGGTGAGGACGATTTGGTCCAATTTGGCCTTAAGTATAACCATAAAGTAAAAGATAACAGGGTTGAGCCAGTTTATGCAGTAATAGAAGGCAGCACCAAAGCGTCAATCAAAGCGCAATATACCGACCAGTTTAAAAATTCAAACGCAATAGCTTGGAACCCCAATGCAGCAAACTTGCCTGAATTAAAACAATCTGATCTTCAAAATTATGCGAATAGTGATACTCACTCAGACAGCGCCCGATATACAATACTCAAGAATGAGGGTAATACTGCCTATCATATCCTGTTAAATAAAGATAAAGCGCCAGAAATTACATCGACTAGCCCTGAGGAAGCTCAAAAACAAGCTGATATATTACGTGCAATAATTACTGATCCTTTAACACACAAATGTATTACAGAATATAATAACAACAATCCGGGGGAATTAGATAACTGCTTTCCGACCGAAAAACACTTAATATCTGACTTTAAAAGAGGGCCAAATTCTCTTTCTGGCGAGACTGCTAATAAGATTATAGACCAAGGTGCACTCAATAATCTTTTTAAGATGACCATGATGAACCGCAGCCCTGCCGAAACCATCCATGCATGTCGTAAGTTGGTCAATACACTTCAAGAAGATGACTTAAAAAATAACATGGATTCTACTAGCGCCATTAAGGTGTTATTAGATAAAGCCGCTCGTTGTATAAACACTAAGGATACATTTACACTTTACAAGAAAGAATTGGGCGTGTTTGTTGAAGCATACGAACCAAATTATTCGAGCACTTACAATTTATTTAACTCTACATTAGAAAAGCATAAAGAAGACAGTGATAAACAAGCAGAAAAGGCGGAACTAAAATTTGATGATGTTACTTCAAAATTAACCCTCTCAACAGAAAACGTCGAAAAACTTGAGTTTGAAAATAATACGCTTAAAGACCAGCATGAAAAACTATTGAACGCGAAAGATAGTCAGCACACTAAGGAAATAGAGAAAATTGCCGTCGAGAATAAGTCGACGCATGATACAATCAAAAAACAGCATGACGAAGAGAACAAGCTGATAGAAGAGCAACTACGTACAGCACTAGAAGAAAAAACTGAAGCAACACAAAAACTAGAGCCACTAACACAAAAAGTAAGCACGCTAGAGCAGACACTAGATACCGCAAAAAAAGAAAATCTAGCGCTAGAAAATTTAAGAGTAAGCGATCAAAAGAAAGCAACTGAGCGTCTAATAGCCGAAGAAGAAAAATCACGCACCGCACAAAAAGAAACGGTTGAAGCTGCAAAGCAACAACTAAAGGCAGAAAATAGCGCTCTTCAATCTAAGAATAAAGTAGTATCTCTTCAAGAAGAACTAGATAAGGCAAAAAAAGAAATAGAGCGATTGAAGCAAGCAAAGCCTAACCCAGAACCATTGCGTGCCAATTCTCCTTCAAGCAGTTCTTCTTCAAGCCGTTATGGTCGACAGGATTCGACTCGAACTTCGAGGGCTTCAAGGAATAATTTTCCCAAGCTCGATATAGATACCAATGATTTAAACAATCAATTAACAGCGTATCTAAAGGAAAGAAGTCAACACGGAGAGTATTATAAGTATGGCTTGTTTTCTTGGTTTACTAATTATAGCTTTAGTCATACTCAGAAAAAAGATGCTGTTGCAGTATTACAAGATGCATTAAACAATGGAACGCCAATATCTAATGAGGATGCTGAGAAGCACTTACCGGCACTAAAAAATGGTAATTTAGGCGTTCTGTTGAGTGAGTTTATTAAACAAAGTCAGTACGATAGCGTGGACGAACTGATTAATGCTTGTAAGGATAATAGCAGCGCTAATAGCCCTCGTAATTAATAAGCTCAACATGCTCGTTTATGCGTATCTTCACTCTCTATGAAGATACGCATAAACCACATTAGCCAAAGCTGAACTAATCCCCTCGACTTTCATGAGTTCTTCACGAGGGGCTTTAGCAAGCTCACGCATACCGCCAAATTGTTTGAGTAACGCTTGGCGGCGCTTTTCACCCACCCCTGGAATGTTATCTAACGCAGAACTGAGTGTGCGCTTTTGGCGTTTTTTACGATGATTTGTAATCGCAAAGCGATGCGCCTCATCTCGAATTTGCTGCAATAAGTGCAGTGCCGGTGAGTCTGGTGCAAGGCTTGTTTCTTGCAGGGTATCCCCTAACACCAATCGTTCAAGCCCTGCTTTTCGTGTGACCCCTTTGGCAATGCCTAAAAGCATGGTTTCAGGGCCATCCAATAAGGCTAATGCTTTTTTTGAAACGCTAACCTGCCCTTTTCCCCCATCAATAATCACCAACTCAGGCCAGGGTTTTTTATCTCGTAACAAGCCTTTAAAATAACGCGTGACAGCTTGTGACATGGCGGCATAATCATCACCGGGTGTGATATCTTGAATATTAAGGCGCCTGTAAGCCGATTTTAACGGTCCATTTGCATCAAACACCACGACAGATGCGACCGCATCTTGGCCTTGTGTATGGCTTATATCAAAACAAACCATTTCTGTAATAGGTGATTGAAGTTTAAGCGCTGTTTTTAATGCTTGGTAACGGGTTTTAATCAATGCTTTTGACGAGCTATGACGTGAAACCGAGCGCTTTAAATTATCAAGCGCAAAATCAATCCAACGCTTGCGCGTACCTTGTTTGGGCGTTTCAATATGACACACACGACCCCGTTTTTCACGCAACACTGCTTCCCATGTGGTTTGATTTTGAATGGTTTTATTCGTGAGAATACTTGTCGGAATTCGTGATGGTGCATCTAAATAATGATATGCAATAAATGCCTCAAATACGGATTGCTTTAATGCATCGGGTTCAAGTGACTCTTTGGGTATCGCAGGGAAAAACGCTTGATTATCGATAATTTCACCCGCACGCACCGACACCCATTGTATACATGCAACGTTATCTTGTGTCTCAATGACAATGATATCAGCATCCCCTGAGCGTCCTGTCATGCCCTGCTGTTCTTGAATCAGCCTTAAGTGCTTAATTTGATCGCGAAAAACAGCAGCTTCTTCAAAGGCCATACTTTCAACTGCTTCATCCATACGCGCTTGTAATGCTTTTAAAAGCACTTGTGATTTACCTTCTAGAAATCGTACGGCATCTTGTACTGAGGCTTGGTAGGCTTCATCCGAAACAAACCCAACACAAGGCGCACGACAGCGTCCAATTTGATATTGCAAACAAGGACGCGTACGTGCAGAAAACTCTGTATTTCGGCAATTACGCAGCTTAAACACTTTCTGAATCGTATTTAACGTGTCTCGAACCGCGAGCACACTCGGATAAGGCCCAAAGTAGCCTTTTATATTTGGATTTTTTTTAGTTCTTGTAATATTTAAACTAGGATAAGCATGTTTTAAATCAAGATGTAAATACGGATAAGATTTATCATCCCGCATTAAAATATTATATTTGGGTCGTAGCGTTTTAATGAGCTGACATTCAAGCAGTAAAGCTTCTGTTTCGCTACGCGTAAGCGTCACATCAAGGCTTTTGATTTGGCGCACCAAAGCACGTGTTTTACTGCTTTTATCTGATTGATTAAAGTAACTCTGAACTCGTTTTTTTAAATCCGTTGCTTTACCCACATAAATAACACGCTGATTTGCATCATACATGCGATACACACCAGGGGCTGCTGGTAAGTGGGTCAGTGTTTCTGATAATTCATCTGATAGCTCAGACTGTTTCGGCTTTTGTTTCATTCGAATTCGGCTCAAATACACCGTGTTTAATTGCAAAATGCATCAGCTCAACATCGCTTTTAAGGCCTAGTTTGTCAAACATGCGGTAACGATAAGTGCCCACTGTTTTAGGACTTAAGAAAAGTTTTTCGCCAATTTGATTAACTGTTAAACCCGTAGTAATCATTAACATTACCTGCATTTCACGCTCAGACAAATCGTCTAGCGGTGAGCTTTGGATTGGTTTTAAGCTATTTAATGCCATTTTTCGAGCAATTTCAGCACTTAAATATTGTTCGCCGTTTGAGACTTTTTGAATGGCTTGTAGCATTTCTTCGGCGGCTGAGTCTTTGGTTAAATACCCCATCGCACCCAGTTGAAAGAGCCTAGTTGGCAATGGATCGGTGGTTGCAGCTGTTAAAACAATAATGCGGATATTAGGTTTGATTTGTTTTAAACGTCTTGTAACTTCCCAACCATCCATGCCGGGCATTTTCATATCAAGTAATATAACATCGGGGTTATATTGCTTCACCGCTTTTAAAGCTGAGTCACCGTCTTTTGCTTCGGCAATCACATTAATATTGTCGGCGTTATCGAGTAATAACCGAATACCCATTCGAACCAGCTCATGGTCATCAACAATGAGTACTTTAATCAAGTCAAACTCCTCGGTTAAGCTATGACAAAATACACAACAAAATACACACGAAAGATGCGAAGAATATTAGCAGTTTTTTTGTTATATCACAATCACTCACTAACACGCCCTGATATGAATACTCGGGTTATTGGCCTCAACCGGAAAATAAGGCGCATATTCACCTAGTTTACGCGTCTGCGCCATAAGTTCTGCCCAATCAGCATTGATAAACTCATACAGCATGTCATAACTATTTATTACAAAATAAACCGGTTGCAATGCATCGATACGATACGGCATTCTAAATACAGCCACAGGGTCAAATAATACACGCATCGCTTCACTGCTCTCGATGCT
This sequence comes from Legionella sp., assembly GCA_033791145.1. Classification (GTDB taxonomy): domain Bacteria; phylum Pseudomonadota; class Gammaproteobacteria; order Legionellales; family Legionellaceae; genus JAALKW01. Next base: position 7,500 of record JASJHH010000018.1, on the reverse strand, counting down.
ATATGGTGTTTCGCTAATCGATGATAAAATACCGCCGCCATAGGCTTTTAAACCTGATTTATCTTGGATTAAACCAAACTCAACCGTAAACCAAAAAAAGCGTTGTAATAACGGCCAGTCTGCTTCATCAAACGTAAGTACTCGCTTTGCATATGCATGCATAAAATCAGCGTACACTTGATTTGTAAGCATCGGGCAGTGTCCGAATACTTCATGAAAAATATCGGGTTCTTGTACATAATTGAGTGATGATTTATCACGAATAAACGTTGCTGCTGGAAATTTTTTATCTGCCAATAATTCAAAAAAAGCACGCGCAGAAATCAATGCGGCAACGGGGGAAACTTCCCAACCGGTTGCAGCACGCAGTTTTTTGTTCACATCAGGTAATTGCGGAATATGCTCAGATGATAAATCCAGCGCTTTAAGACCATCTATAAATGCCTCTGAGGCACGATTGGGCAATAAGGCTTTTTGTCGCGTATAAAGCGTATGCCAGACGCTATCTTCTTCTGTTGAATAGGTAACATAACCTGCTGCATCAGGTGTATGCGAAACATAACGACTTACAAATTCCATTTAATCTCCTTAATAGACGTTTCAACCCCCGCTTGTGTGACACACTGCTCACCCTTCCAAGCATGACCGTACACAACTTCATAGGTCAAGGGATACTTACCTGTTTTTGTTTGATATTGCTTAACAGAAGCTTCAAACGCACGCCAGGCATGCTTACCTGTCAGGCCTGGATTGCGTTTTTGATTGACATGACGCACCCCTTGTTTTTTAAGGGATTTTAGCAATGCTAAAAAATCAGGATAATGTACGGTAAGTTTATCCATATCAACGACTGGATCTAAAAAACGTTCAGCCAATAAAATATCACCCAAATCATGCATATCCATAAATGCATTCGCATGAGAAAAACCAGATGCTTTTGCATCTCGCAACTCTAAAAAAGTATCTGGTCCAAGTGTTGAAAACATCAAGCAACCGTCTGTATGCATCACACGATTGATTTCACGCATTAATAAAATCGGCTCTGTCGACCAATGCAATACCTGATTTGAAAACACCAAATCAAATAAATTATTTTCAAACGGCAAATGATGCATATCTGCACGTACGCAGTGCATATTAGTGTCAGGTTTATATGATTTTTTTTGAGTTTCAAGCAGCATGCCCTGTGCAATATCTAAGCTTAGAATCACGGCATTCGGATATTTTTTCTGGAGCTTTTCAGAAAATAAGCCTGTGCCACAGCCTAAATCTAAAATATATTTAGGATTAATTTTGATATAATCTAAACGCTCAAATAATTGCTCACCGATTTCACGCTGTGCAGGTGCCGCCGCTTCATATTCGGTGGCTTGTCGATGAAAAGCATTGCAAACTTCTTCTGAAAAACGCATGATACAAAAATGCAAAAATGGAATAAAGCAGCGAGTATATCACATTCATGGCGCCTTAAAACGCCATGCGGCTTATGCGCGCAATATCACGATACGTTTGAACCACTATGTACTTACTGCGAAAGCTTATTGATACCACTTGGCGCTGCTTGCAGGCAGTGTGCAACGCCTTTGCCTGATACAAAAATTTTGCTCTGTGGGCACTGCATTCAACACCCACCCCCGCTTGATGCGGTTTTTACGCCTTATCGATTTGAAGGCCCCTTAAGAACGCTCTTGCATGATTTTAAATACCATGAAAAACTGCATCTTTCGCTTTTTTTTGCGAAGCAAATGCAACACACGCCCCCGGCTTTTAATCCTAAAGATACCTGCTTTATGCCGATTCCATTACACAAAAAACGCATTCAAACCCGTGGCTTTAACCAATCAGCTGTTTTAGCTAGGCACTTAGCCAAGCGGTTTAATCAGCCTTGCTCATTGAATCATATAAAAAAAATTAAAAATACCCCACCACAAGCATCACTTCCCGCTAAAACACGCCAAAAAAATATTCGAAATACCTTTGATGTTCAACCTGTCACTTATTCACATGTAATTTTAATCGACGACTTAATCACAACAGGCAGCACGGCAAACGAACTTGCACGTCAGCTTAAATCGCAAGGCTGCGAGCAAGTGAGCTTATGGTGTCTTGCCAAAACGTGTTTATCTCTTTCTTTCCCCTTCTAATTATGGCATAATCCAGCACAATGCGTGCTTTTTTTGAGTTTAATTATGCTATTTTTCAAAGCCCCTACAAATCTTGAGTTAACAACTCAATTAAGAAAAAAATTCAATCATTCTCGAGATAGAACTTGGATTCACTATACCAATCAACTTGCCATGTACTATCAACACCCAAAACTAAAAAATATGCAGACCGATGTGTACAATGGTTTTAAAAAAACATTAGCACTCGAGACACGCTATCAATATGTAACTAAACGAAATATCATCCCAACAGACGCGCTTGATACCCACTTAAAAAAAACCTGGTCTAGACGCACAAAAGAAGACTTTGATTGGTTTAATTTAGTAAGCTATATGGCAATCGAAAGTACGGCTGTTCCAGAGTCAGGAAACATATTAAATAAAGCGTCATTTCTGGTTGAATTAACCGGAAAACTAGAAACTCTTTTTTCTAAAGAAAAACTTGATTCAAACGAACTAAAGGCTATTTTACTTAGCGTACAATCCAAGATAACATGCAACAAATTATTTAATGCAGGCATTATTAACTCAGGCGCTCCGATAGGCAACAAACACATTATTTTAATTCTAAATCTAATTAAAGAAGATTTAGGTATTAACACGCGACGTAATATTTTTATTGATTTATTTTTAGCACTATCCGGTGTGTTTGCGGCACCCTTTGCCTTTCTTATTGGGCTTGCTTGGATGATTCCAGCTTATTGTCTTGATTTACCCTATTTAGGTAAGCCACAATTTCTAATCGATTCAGCACAATGGTTTGTTGACTCATTGCTTAACGCCATTGAATGCATTGTATTTCCTATTGCGATGGTGAACGCATACAATCGCTCCGGCTCAATGGATCTTTTTAAATCCGAGAGCACACGCATTCTTGAAACGCTCTTTGAGCGATTCCAAAATGCCCCCGATTTACAAGACGAGACGCCCGTAGTACCTAAGCCAATAGCTCGCCTTACTTAAAAACCAACGCTTTGACACCTAAGATGGCTTTCCTGGATGTTATCAACAGCAGCAGGCACACCTTTTAAACCAGGCAAATTAATCAGTGCATTAATAATATCTTTATCAGTCACCTCAGATAAATCACTTTCTCCTGAACTGAGCATTTCCGCAAGCGGTAAGACCAAATTGACTTGCTTAGATTTTAACGCACGGATAAAAGCTTTAGCTGACTTCGTATAACCAAACTCCGCTTGAAAAAATCCGCCTGTCGTTTTTTTATAACTAAACAACACCTGTATTAAATCAAGTAAAAATTCATCCAGTTGACCTGACTTTAAACAACCTTTTTCGTATGCTGCTTCTACTTTGTTTTTTAAAGCGTTAAGCAAACTTCCTTTATGACCTCGGCTATAATAAGACATAGAACAATGACAGACATCAATTAACTCTATCAATGTAAAGCACTGAAATTTTTCAAATTTTCTTTGATCTTGTTGCAATGGTAACGGCTTAAACGTTGAATTAAACACTGAATCAAAAGCTGTATCAAAAGCTGAATCATTTTTAGGCGCTTGGTTTTTAGTCGGCAGCACAACAACATCATCAGAATCATCAGACTCATTATCTGAAGATTTTGTCTCACTTGAGGTCGTCGTTTCATTAGATCCAGCACTTGCATGAAGCCTCGGAGAAAACATAGACTGCGTACTTTGATCGAAAACACTACATCTCTTGTTTTTCTTGATTAACCCGCCGAAGTTGCTTTTTTTACCTACAGCATGAAGATGTTGTTTATTAAAATCATCGACTTGCTTTTCAAGTGACTCACTCACCGGTTGATGAGAGCTCAGACTTCTTATACTACGGCCTATTTGTGAGATTGCTGTAGAAAAAGCATCTGCGTAAGACCATAATTTTTCCAGCATTTCGGGTGAAATAAAAGTGTCCGATGCATTCTGAAATAACACCATAAACTGCTCATGAATGTCGCTTGCCTCCTTGATGAATTCATCCAACCCCCTTAAATAAATTTTTTCTTTTAATACATCCAAGTCTTTTTGAATCATCCCGTGCAACTTCTCAAAAAGCACTGTAATGTTTGATAATTGACCAATCGCTGGAAAAAATCGACTTAGTTTTCTCATCGATTTATGTTTTTTATTTAATAATGCACTAACATTCCAATAAAAATAAGGCTCTTTTAAAAAATTAATCGCTCTGCTTTGTTGTGGCTTTTTTCCTGCTGACTTACTCTCTGCTTTTAACTGCTTATCATAACTTTGATTCCTAACATTCACTAAATCAACCTGCTCTTTACCCATAAATTGATTGACATTCCCAATTGCTTTATGACGACTATTTTTCGTGTCCATGTCTATTTGAAAAACATCAATTAAACTCGCCAAACAACCGGTAAAATACCGTCCAATCGGATCCTTCTCTTCTGGATATGCCCCTAAAACTTGCTCAAGCGGAATGATATATTCTTCCCCCAAGTCACTTAAAGCACTTAGAAATGTATTTATTTCAAGTCTCTGCTTCATCTCTTTTTTAGGATCATTTGCTTCATTATTTAATGCTGTGATGAGCGTCTCTCGTTGCTCCTTAGACAAATGGCAAAAAATAATTAAAACATCAAATAGCGTCTCGATATTTTTATTTAAAATATCACTAAGACCCAAGTTCGTAAGCGGTAAATTACACTTAATATTGCGAAATGGCGTTAATACATCTACTTTTTTAAAAGATCGACTTAAGATTTTTAATAACTCAACTAACCTTTCCGTTCGGATTGACTCATCTTTTTTCTCTAAAAATACCTTATCACTATCTGAATACAATAAGTCAAAAATAGGCCCTATCGCTGTTTTTAGCATTTCACGCAAAGGCGTAAATAAATCCGCCATAGGCAAACTTTTTGAGTCTTCGTTTAAATGTGCTTTTCTAAGTTTTTCAATCAATGCGCTGGTTTGATGTGTGAAATTAATCGATCGATTAACTGCTTTTTGCTTCGCTGAGTTTTTCTTACTTAAACCGAGCAATGATACGTTCTTATCATCCGATATAGGGCCTTCTATGATTGTGTTTAACAAAACCTTCAACGTTTGACACAGCTTACTACAACCGTCCGAATCCAAATAAGTTCGTGTTTTGAAATCCATTGGATGCTGAAGGCGCCGTATCATTGTATTTTGTATCATGACCAAAGCACGGCGAAGATTAATATGATCTAAATGACTTTTTTGATACCACCAGTATTTACCTTTACCCTTTCGAAATTCTTTACTAATCAGACTAAATTCATTCACTGCATTGATTCTTTTATGCAAACGTAAATTTTTACGTGCTTTATCAAGTGACGTGATATCGGGCACTTTTTCTAGAATGCCTGTATCTGATTTATATGAAGGATGAATCTCATAAATCGTTGGATCACCTACCTTTTTAGGGGGGATTATTCTAATCCCTAAAAATTCTTTCACATTAGGAATTGGCGTGTTCTCAATTAACTCCATCAAGGCTTTAAATAGTTTTTCCTCAGCGGATAAAGACCCTTTTCCTGGCACCACAAAACGAACATACTGGTTTTTGATTTGATCTTCTAAAATACTATCTTTTACCGCAATATTTTCAGAAACATCACTAATCGCACCATGTATGCCTGCGGCTACATCGACTGCAAATAAAAAACCCGAAACAATGGTGCCATTCCCTTTCAGTAACTCACCAAGCTCTTTCACGTTTTCTTTCACCGTACTATCAGCATGACCTGTATTTGTCATCGCATTGGTCAATGCTTCCATTGCCAAATCTTCGACGGTTTTGCCATCCTGAAGCTCAGAGACCTTTTTTTGCCAATCAGTTACAGAAAGCGCACAAAGTGCTCGATCTAAAATTACTTGTTGATCGATTCGTAAATTTTCTATTCCCTTTATCTTAACCGGCATCCATTCGTCCCTGAATGAAGTAAACTGAATGATTATATGACTAATTTTTCTGAGTATTGTCAACTACTAATTTTAAACTAGGGTGGCTTACGCCGCTTGATCTAGAAACAGTATAAGCATCTTGATTGCGATAAACTTCAATCACACGATAAGGTTGGTTGGTTTTGCTATCAACAAGTTCAACATCTTCGCCTTTATCGTCGACTAATGTAATCGACAAGTGGATTTCACGAAATTGACCAATGTGATAACGTTCTTTCAATAATTGAATAATACTGGCTAAGTTTTCTGTGGCTTCTTCACCGTCTTGTCGACCATCAAAAATAATTTCCATACATCCCTCCTAAAACAAAAAAGCCCACCGCATACATATATCACTGTAGCGGCAGGCTGGAGAAATGCTTTAAATTTGACCTAAAGTTAGATACTAAATCAACTACTATAATACAACTCAAATTCAGCAGGATGTACCATGCTTTTCAGGTGCTTAATATCTGCTTTGCATAAATCAACATATGAATCAATAAAATCTTTGGTAAATACATCACCTTGTAATAAAAATTCATAATCACTTTGTAAATGCGACACAGCCTCTGCAAGCGAATCTGCTACACGAGGAATCGCGTCTAGTTCGTTCGCTGGCAAATCATATAAGTTTTTATCCATAGCTACACCCGGATCTAACTTACGTTGAATCCCATCCAGCCCTGCCATCATCATCGCTGAAAACGCAATATATGGGTTCGCAGCAGAATCAGGAAACCGCACTTCAATCCGACGTGCATTTGCCGAAAAAACCAAAGGAATACGAATAGACGCCGAGCGATTTCGCTCAGAATACGCAAGCAATATAGGGGCTTCAAAACCGGGCAGTAAACGCTTGTAGCTATTCACCGTTGGATTGGTGATGGCGTTTAAAGCACGTGCATGATGAATAATGCCGCCAATATAATGCAAGGCTAACTCTGAAAGCCCGCCGTATCCGTCCCCTGCAAATAAATTAACACCATCTTTTGCAAGTGATTGATGACAATGCATGCCACTGCCGTTATCTCCCACCAAAGGCTTTGGCATAAACGTTGCTGTCTTACCATACTGATTCGCAACATTATGCACCACATATTTGAGTATTTGCATATCATCCGCTTTATCTAAAAGCTTCTTATAACGCGTTGCGACTTCGCACTGATTCGCCGTTGCCACTTCATGATGATGCGCTTCAACAATCATTCCTAAAGACTCAAGCACATTTGAAATTGAGGAACGAATGTCTTGTGAAGAATCAACCGGTGGTACCGGAAAATAACCGCCTTTTACACGCGGACGATGCCCTGTGTTACCACCATCAACCACTTTACCTGAGGTCCACTGCGCTTCTTCTGAATTAATGCGATAAAACGAATTACCCATGCTGGTTTCCCAGCACACATCATCAAACAAGA
>JASJHH010000017.1:0-7978 GCA_033791145.1 Legionella sp. | reverse complement strand
GACCGGAAGTACAAGAGACTGGCACCATATTAGTGTTGTCTCCTTAAATCCAGATAAAAAGAATAAACAGCCATCCTTTGATAACAAATACAAAGAGGCTGCTTAGTAATTAGATCCGACAACTTCCTTGACACTTACCGTAACCCATCAAATGTAGAACTGTTTTTTTCCGTCTCGGCGTTAGGAAAGAAAGATTGAGACATGTTTTTAGGCGTATCTGAAATTTTTCGAATCAAACCAGGGGAACACGTGTTCGTGTCATCCTCTGAATCAGAATTAGAAGATTTGGATGGTTCTCTTGAATTAGATGGTTCTCTGTCGCCCATGAATAAATTACGCTTTGTAGTTGTTAGTTGTACTTCTTTCTTTCTAAACACTTCGGCTTCAGTGTGAAAAGCGCTGAGCTCAGGCAATGAACGTCTTACGTCTTCTCCATTTAGATTCTCTTCAACTCCGGAAGGGGAGAGTCTGACTACACTATCGGAATGCCTGCGTTTTGGTTCTTTATTTAAAGGGTTAAAAGTGGGGTTAGGTGAATTTGATCTAGGATTGTTAGGCATAAAATTATCTCATTAATAAAAACACAAATCGCAGTATGTCACATTTTGACCTTCAGCGCAACTTATAGAGCAGATTGACGCCTTATGGATCTAGTTGTGCTTTTGATTTATTTTAGCTGAAAGGTAAGCGTTCGTACGTAAGGTGAATAAATAAAGAAGTTGTTTTTTGTTTTTCTCACTTACTTTCAGAATTAAAATCGGTACAATTCAATATTGAAATAAACATCAGCTGAAATTTAAGAGTTTTAATTCATGATGACCGAGTCGCATTTTGTGCATTTAAGGGTACACACCGAGTATTCACTGGTGGATGGTATGGTGCGTATTAAGCCACTCATGAAAGCCGTATCTGAACGCGGCATGAATGCGGTTGCGGTCACAGACTTTTGTAATTTATTTGCTGTTTTAAAAACATTTCAGGCGGCACTCAGTGCAGGTGTTAAACCGATTTTAGGGGCTGACTTGCCCTGCCATGATCCTGATGATAATCCCGAGAAATTTACATCGCTTGTACTGCTTTGCCAAAACATGACAGGCTATCGGAATTTAACGCGTTTGGTGTCTCGTGCGTATCTAGAAGGACAATACCAAGGCTCACCCCGTATCCAATATAGTTGGTTAACAGGCGATGCAACGGACGGGTTAATTGCGCTGTCAGGGGCATCTAAAGGTGAAGTAGGCCAAGCATTATTATTGGATGATGTTGATAAAGCTAAAACAATTGCAATGCGCCTAGCCAAGCAATTTCCAGAACGATTTTATTTAGAAATACAACGCACAGGATGCCCTGACGAGGCGCTTTACAATGAACGTGTGGTTAAACTTGCAGATGATTTAAATTTGCCGTTAGTTGCAACGAATGCAGTCTGTTTTTTAGATAGATTTGAATTTGATGCCCATGAAGCGCGCGTCTGTATTCATGAAGGCTATACCTTGGCCGATAAAAGACGCCCTAAAAAATATACGAATAAGCAGTTTTTAAGAACTGCTGACGAGATGTGTGTTCTGTTTGCTGATTTACCACAGGCAGTTCAAAATACAGTAGAAATTGCGAAGCGTTGCACGGTTGATTTACCGCTTGGAGAGGTCTATTTACCGAGCTTTCCAATGCCTGAGGCATTCACAGAAAAAACGTATTTAACACATCTCTCAGAGCAAGGCCTCGCGGCGCGCATGAAAAAGTCATGTGTCGCTGAAGTAGATGAAGCTTATCAAGAACGTCTTAAAACAGAATTAGCTGTGATTCATGACATGGGATTTTCGGGTTATTTTTTAATCGTTTCTGATTTTATTCAATGGGCTAAAAAAGAAGGAATTCCGGTCGGGCCTGGGCGGGGGTCTGGTGCGGGTTCTTTGGTGGCTTATGTCTTACAGATTACAGATTTAGACCCATTGCAATATGATTTACTGTTTGAGCGATTTTTAAATCCAGAACGGGTATCTATGCCCGATTTTGATATTGATTTTTGTATGGATGGTCGCGATAGGGTCATTGAGTACGTTGCAAAGCGTTATGGGCGCTCGAGTGTGTCGCAAATTATTACGTTTGGCACCATGGCTGCAAAAGCGGTCATACGTGATGTCGGGCGTGTTTTAGGGCATCCGTATGGATTTGTCGATAAGCTTGCAAAGCTCGTTCCGTTTGAAATTGGCATGACGCTTAAAAAAGCAATGGAGCAAGAAGCTGAATTTGAGCAGCGTTATGATGACGAAGAAGAAGTTAAAAGCTTAATTGATTTAGCGCTAGCGCTTGAAGGTATTACACGAAATGCAGGTAAACATGCAGGCGGGGTAGTGATTGCGCCAAGCGCGCTTACAGATTTTACAGCCGTGTACTGCGAGCAAGGGTCAACACAGCAGGTAAGCCAGCTTGATAAAGACGATGTTGAGGCCGCAGGTTTAGTAAAATTTGACTTTTTGGGGCTCAAAACACTCACGATTATTGATTGTGCCTTAAAACGGCTGGATACAGTTGTACGCATTGAAGATATCCCGTTAGATGATGCTAAAACACTGGCTTTAATCGGTGCTTGTCAAACAACCTCTGTGTTTCAGCTTGAATCACGGGGCATGAAAGATTTAGTACATCGTTTGCAGCCGGATTCGTTTGAAGAAATTATTGCCTTGGTTGCATTGTATCGCCCAGGGCCATTGCAGTCTGGCATGGTGGATGATTTTGTAGACAGAAAACATGGACGCTCTCAAATTGTATATTTACATCCTGATTTAGAACCGATTTTAAAGCCGACCTATGGGGTAATTTTATATCAAGAGCAGGTGATGCAAATTGCGCAAGTGCTCGCAAATTACACGCTAGGTGGCGCTGATCTATTGCGGCGTGCCATGGGTAAGAAAAAGCCAGAAGAAATGGCGAAGCAGCGCGTTATTTTTACTGAAGGGGCAACAGCGCGCGGCATCGATAAAAAAATCAGCACAGCCATGTTTGATTTAATGGAAAAATTTGCAGGATATGGCTTTAATAAATCTCACTCGGCAGCGTACGCTTTAATTGCATATCAAACAGCTTGGCTTAAAGCGCATCATCCAGCTGCTTTTATGGCGGCTGTGATTTCAGCAGATATGGATACGACGGATAAAGTAGACATGCTGATTCGTGAGTGTAAAAGCATGGAACTTGTTGTTCGTGCGCCGTCAGTGGTGCATAGCGAATATGAATTCAAAGTACTTGATGACAAAACGCTTGTTTATGGCTTAGGTGCAATTAAAGGCGTGGGTGAGGGGGCAATTCAATCTATTCTAGATACACGTGCTGAACAAGGTGCTGCAAAAGATTTATTTGAGTTTTGTTGTCAGGTGGATTTACGGCGGGTGAATCGCCGTGTACTTGATGCTTTAATTAAAAGCGGTGCTTTTGATGCATGGGACGTTGAACGTTCGGTGTTATGCGCTTCTCTTGAGTCGGCTATGAAACGTGGGGCTGAATTTCATGTCAATCAAAACTCAGGTCAAGGCGACTTGTTTGATTTATTTGATGAGGGGGATAAACCCGCACCTTATATTGACGTGCGGCCATGGTCTTTAAAGCAATGCTTAAAAAACGAGAAAGATACACTTGGATTTTATTGGAGTGGACATCCAGCGCTCATTTATCGACAAGAATTTGGTGACATTGTAAAACCCATTGCGGGGTTAGGCTCAAGTTTAGTTAAAAAAGTACGCATTTGTGCATTGGTTCGAGGCCTTCGACGTATTATGACGAAGCGCGGTAAACAGCTTTTAATTTTAACGCTAGAAGACGGCAGTGAAATAATGGATGCTGTTGCGTTTTCTGAAGTGGTTGAAGAGGCAGAAACACCACCTGTGGTCGGTGAGATTTTAGTCGTAGAAGGTGAAGTAGGCGAAGATAAATTTACAGGGGGTGTTCGGTTAACACTAACAGGCTTTCATACCATTGCTGAAGCCCGTGCACGCTACTCAAAATGTATGCGCTTGCAACTCACACCAGATAATTTAGAGCAATTTGAGCCCCTACGTGCGCTGCTCACGCAATACCCAGGGCAATGCGCGGTTCAAATTAATTACAAAAACGGTGCTGCCGAGCAGCTATTACCCCTTCCGCCCAAGTTTGGTGTGCTACCAGAAGATAATTTATTAGATGCTTTAATGCAGTTATTAACACCGGAATCTGTACAGGTTTGTTATTAATTCACCTTCGATTTCCATATATGCCGCGTCGCTGCGCTCCTCGCAAAGACGAAGATCAGGTGTCAGTACGTAAGGTAAGTTAATAAAAATCCATGAACTGCCACACTATTCGTTGCGTGCAGGTTCGCAGCGACGCTCCAAAACTCGCATGGAGCGCGACGTTAGTTAGGGGTGACTTATTGGCTTGTGCAAGTGATGGAACAAGAGGAATCGGTGCAAGTTGTGTCTACCGTGCCATTGCTAGTGGTTATACCACCAGTACAAGACGAGATATCGCTTCTTAAGCTCGCTTCTAAGCTCGCTTGATAATACTGGACCCGTATTTCCTGGCTCGTATTGACACACATTGCCCTGTATCTAACGCGGGGGTCGTTATAGTATGCTTACCTGCTTTGTACTGATAAATACAGGACTGCGCGCCCGTGCAGCTGAAGATTACAGTGCTCTTACATTTAGCTTTAGCTTCAGAGAGCGTGCTATGAGCTGAAAGAATAGCGGCGAGTACGAATCCAATGGGTAATGTGTACTTATAGTTTTTGATTGTTATGTTCATGATTTATCTCCATTTATTATTCATGCTTGCTTTGCAATTATTGTATTAACAAAGCATTATGAATCATTCGAATCATTACTTTTCTTGGAAAGCATTTATTAAGAGCACGTTGTATTTATAGGCGACAGGTTTTTATTTTGCAAGTCTGATGCATTTTCGAACTAAAGTGGATGACTAACCATGGCAAAAAAAACACAATTAATCCAAACTGACATTGCGATTATTGGTGGGGGTGCGGGGGGCTTAAGCTTAGCTGCAGGTGCAGTACAGTTAGGTGCGCGGGTTGTGTTGGTTGAGTCAGGGAAAATGGGCGGGGATTGCCTGAATTACGGCTGTGTACCTTCTAAAGCATTGCTTCATGCTGCACAGGCCAAAAAACTAAAGTTCAAAGCCGTCATGGCGCATGTTCAGCAAAGTATAAATACACTGGCCAAACATGACTCGGTCCAGCGTTTTGAAAGTCTCGGGGTGCAGGTCATACAAGCGCCTGGAAAATTTATAAATCAAAAAACACTAGAAGCTGGCGAATATCAGATTCAGGCTAAGCGCTTTGTGATTGCTACGGGCTCCACCCCTTTTGTGCCGCCTATTTCTGGCCTAGATTTAGTCCAATATGAAACCAATGAAAGTATCTTTAGTTTAAAACAATTGCCTAAACATTTAATTATTATTGGCGGCGGGCCAATTGGGTGTGAACTCGCAGAAGCGTTCGCCATGCTGGGTTCAAAAGTGAGTATTTTAGAAGGTTTTAAATTATTACCCAAAGATGATGCAGATGCAGTAGATATATTGCGAACGCAGTTATTTGAAATGGGGGTTAATATTTATGAAGGGATTCAAGTTAAATTAGTCCAAGCATTATCTAATAAAAACCTTCAGGTTCAAATTGAATCAAAAGGCGAGTTGCTTGAAATAGAAGGTACGCATCTATTAGTTTCAACGGGACGCCGGGCAAATGTAGCGGATTTAGGGCTAGATAAAGCAGGGGTAAATTTCTCAGACAAAGGCATTCAAGTCGATAGGCGCTTAAGATGCTCGAATAAAAAAATCTATGCCATGGGGGATGTGGTCGGGCCTTTTCAGTTTACGCATGTTGCAAGCTATCATGCGGGGATTGTACTGCGTAACATTTTATTTAAGCTGCCTGCCAAAGTGAATTATGACGCAATACCCTGGGTCACGTATACCTATCCGCAAATTGCGCATGTCGGGATATTATTAGAAGAAGCTGAAAAGCAGCCAAATTTTGTGATAACAGAAGCTTTTTTCTCAGATAATGACAAAGCAGTGATTACAGGTAATACGCTTGGAAAAATCAAAGTGATCACCAATAAAAAAGGGCGTATTTTTGGCGTTACGATTACAGGGCGTGATGCAGGTGAGCTGATTTTACCCTGGGTGATTGCAATTCGTGAAAAGAAGTCTTTACGCGTATTTACTGATACGATAGTGCCTTATCCGACATTGAGTGAAATCAGTAAGCGGGTCGCGAGCGAATTTTATAAGCCCAAAATTTTCTCTAATAAAATGCGTTGTTTGGTGCGAGGGCTTTTAAAGCTTAGCTAATAGAGCGAATCAAAAAGGATGATGATGGGTGATTTTAGAAAGCAGCGTAAGTTATTTGCTTGGATAGGCATTGTTTTTTTCGGAGCTGTTTTAATATGTTTAGCATGCGTACGTGTGTATTTATATACCCGTTATCATACAAAAAAAAGCATGACGGTTGCTGTCAAAGAATTTACTTCTGAAACGTATCCTGATAATCCGGCCACTTTAAATCAGCATCATGGTGAGTATTCACACCCACAAGTGATGATTCAGCAGCATCAACATAATGTATTTGATTTGGTTTTTTTGCCGGGCAATTCAAAAAGCGCAAAAATTATTTTCAAAAAAATCAATGCAGGGCTCATGACACCTTCAGTGCCTAAGTGGGTCAAAGAAGATAAAAATTTAACGCGTATTGCACTTACAGACAGACAGTGGAATCGTCAGCAAGTGATTTTCAAGTCGCCATCGTTTGAGGTGATCGGAGGTGATGGGATAGAGAAAAATTTAATATATGAAGCGCATCTAGCTAAAAATTGCTTGAATGCAGGGCTTTGGGAAATTTTGTTGTATAGCAAGAAAAATAAAAATCATCAAAAAGAATTGATTTATCAAGGCTGGTTTACGTTTCCGCTCGGGTATTACAAACAAATTTTTGAACAAAACACGGGGTTTAGTTATTGGCGACATGCGTTTTATTTAGAGCATTGGGTAACCCCTGAATCACTTCAGATAGAGGTGGGCAAGCTTCGAGAAGTGATTCAAACCTATCATTTGGTGCTGACAGAAGACACGGATGAGCCAGCAGCGACTGATGGTGAGCAAGTGAATAAGAGAAAGAATATTATTTCAAAGCATCCACTTAATATATTTAAAGATTATAGAGATCTAGATGTTGCCTTTTCAACTTTTAGCGCGCCTGGCGTTTATCAAAAAAACAAGCCATGGACGCATGAATACTGGCGGATTAATCATCCAATATCAGCAGTGCTGCAGGTGGTTCGTTCGCCTGCTGAACCTAAAAAACCACTCGAAGAATTAGTGATTGCTTATTCGGATGATTTGCCTAATCAGAATAATGATTCTTATTTTTATATCAGTGGATTTGATATCAGCAAGCTTCCTCGTCTTGATCCTAAATATTATGCCAAAGGTAAATTGTTTTTAATGGGAATAGGCACAGCGCCATTAAAAGAGGCTTATACCGCATTATTAAAAAAACCACCTTCGATGAGTCCAGCATTTTCTGTGTTTTTAAATGAAAAAAATGAATGGATTAATCATCATGAGGCGGCGATTGATGGGGTGATTTTGTTAGTGGATAAATATAAAGCCAATCGTTTGCATATGTACATGATTTCTTATGAACGACATGCAGTGGTTGCGCACTATGTGATGACCTTGCCGGAAGAATTTTTACGTCGAGAACAAAGCGTATGATGAGAAAGCCTTTTGTTGCTGCATGGCATAGGCTAAGATGGATTTATGAAGGATTATTTGCTTGTGATTATGCTTAAAAATTATATATTATTATTTTTTGTTTTTTTACCTGGACTTGGTTTTGCAAATACAGGTATTGATACAGGGACCGATGAAAGTGCCTCAGGCATAACGGATGTGAATATTACAGCAGAAACAAATCAATCAAAAG
>JASJHH010000016.1:0-3101 GCA_033791145.1 Legionella sp. | reverse complement strand
TCCATAAAGGTATCAAATGTATCTGTTTCACGCTGTGCGTCTTGGCCGCACTTAGGACACGTTGTATTGACAAATTCAGAGCAGGCTGCAAGGGGTGAACCGTTGACCGAAAAATCAACGTTTTCAGGCAGTTTAACGGGTAGTTCGTCTTCAGGAACAGGTACAGGACCACAATCATCACATAAAATCATGGGAATTGGTGCGCCCCAATAGCGTTGGCGTGAAATACCCCAGTCACGCAGGCGATAATTAACGGTTGCGCGACCAGCTTTATTTTTCTCAAGGTGTTGAATAATAGCAGTTTTTGCGTCAGCTGTACTTAAGTGATTAAATTCGCCTGAGTTGATTAAGACGCCTTCGTCTAGAAAAGCTGATTTTGAATAATCATGTGATTTTTTTGTATTACTTGCTTCAATCACAGGGTCAATAGATAGGTTGTAGCGTGTGGCAAATTCAAAATCACGTGCATCATGTGCAGGAACTGACATGACAGCACCCGTGCCGTATTGCATCAGTACAAAATTAGCAACCCAAATAGGCAATTTTTTATGGGTTATAGGGTGTGTTGCAAAAAAGCCTGTTGCCACACCGCGTTTTTCAAGTGCTGCAATATCAGCTTCAGCTGTACCTGTGCCTGCACAGCTTTCAATAAAGGCTTGAACGTCAGCATTTGTTTCAGCAGATTTTTTGGCCAGTGGATGGTCAGGTGAAATTGCAAAATAAGTCACACCCATTAAGGTGTCAGGACGTGTCGTATAGACTTTTAATGGTTTTGGCTGGTCTTCAATTGGAAAAGAAATTTCACATCCTTCAGAGCGTCCAATCCAGTTGCGCTGCATTTGTTTGACTTGAGCAGGCCAGGCATCGAGCGTATCAAGCCCGAGCAGGAGCTCGTCTGCATAAGCCGTAATTTTAATAAACCATTGTGAAATGGCTTTGCGTTCAACTTTAGCGCCTGAGCGCCAACCGCGGCCGTCAACGACTTGTTCATTGGCAAGGACGGTTTTATCGACAGGATCCCAATTGACCCATGCATTTTTTTTATAAACCAAATCTTTTTTATAGAGCTGGATAAAAAACCATTGTTCCCAACGATAATAAATTGGATCGCAGGTTGTAATTTCACGTCGCCAATCGTAAGCATTCCCGAGTTTTAAAAACTGCTCTTTCATGGAAGCAATATTTTGTTTAGTCCATTCAGCTGGGTGCACTTTATGTTTAATAGCAGCATTTTCAGCAGGCAAGCCAAAAGCGTCCCAACCAATCGGTTGCAACACATTTTTCCCGAGCGCGCGCTGATATCTCGCAATGACGTCGCTTAAAGTATAATTCCGTACATGCCCCATGTGTAGCGAGCCACTCGGATAGGGAAACATTGCTAAGCAATAAAATTTTTCTTTATTGAGGTCTTCGTTGACCTGATAGCACTGCTTTTTAACCCAATAGTCTTGGGCTTCTTTTTCAACAACTTCGGGATGGTAGCGATTAGCCATGATTGAATTAACACATTGAACTAGGTTGGTTAGGATAACGCCTCTTTTCTCTCGCGGCAAGTAGTAGACGACATCCAATGATCAATAACAGCAATATAATAGTCCCATTAAGCACCCATGTATCGCCGGTTTGAATCCAAGGGGTTGTCCCTGTTGCAGGATAAATCATGCCTTCTAATACACCTTTTGAAAAAGCAGGGAGATGATTTAGAATTTTACCCTGTGCATCAATCAATGAAGAGCGCCCGTTGTTATTCGAAAAAATTTGATATCGACCTGTTTGTTTTGAAATCACCTGTGCCATTTGCAAATGCTGATACATCGCAAACGAGTGGCCAAACCAGCCATCATCACTAAGAGAGGTAATAAAAGCTGCCTGTGGGAATTGGGTGCGGATTAAATCAGGATATGCAAGCTCATAGCAAATTAAAGCAGCAATAGGGTACTGATGCAGCATGACAGGTGCTTGATGTGTACTGCCTTTAGCCATATTAGGATCGGGTAAGTTGATGGCGCCAGTGAGCTTTAAAAAGCGTTTAGGAATATATTCACCAAAAGGTACCAAATGCTGCTTTAAATAAACGCCACGGGCTTCACCCAGTGTTAACAAGGCATTATGGTAGCGACCTGGGTCAGTATCGCTTGGGTGAGGAATACCAAGTAATATCGCACTATGATTGTCTCGTGCTTCAGTATCGATTGCATCTAAAAAGTCACCTGCATAGCTACTTGGTAAAGGAATAGCCGATTCGGGCAAAATCACCAAATTTTTTTTAGGTAGTAAGGCAGTAATTTGTTCTTGATAATAATCTTGAATGGTTTGATATAAAGCGCCATCCCATTTGTCGCGCATGGATAAATCAGCCTGAATCACACCAACTGAAACAGGTTCATGATGCACTTGGGTCCAAGCTTTATGTTTTAGGCTAATCGGTAAAATTAAAATCAACACAAAGCCTGTGAGCCAAATGAATTTATATTTATTTTTTTGATGTATAGCAAGCCCTAAAAATCCGCTGGCAAGTGCTGTGAAACCACTCACACCAAAAACACCAATAATCGGCAATAGGTGCTGCAAAGGCGAATCCATTTGTCCAAAGCCGACTAAAAGCCAAGGAAACCCTGTAAAACTATTGGCACGACAATATTCAGCGAAAAGCCATAAACTAGCAAATAAAAAAGGAGACAAAAAAACAGGCAATTTTTGATTTATTTTTGCGTAAATTAAACCAAAAAAAGCAGGATATAGTGAAAAAGCGGCAACAAAAAGCAGCGTAAGCGCTATAGATAGCGGAATATTTAGATTGCCATAAATATGAATGCTGTTATAAATCCACGAGGTACCTAGCCCTAAAAACCCTGCACCAAAAGAAAATGCAATTAAAAATGCTTTTTTAGGGGATTGATGGGTTAATTGCAGAAAAAGCAGTGCGAGACTTAAAATCGCAAGGCCTGGTAAATGAAAAGGCGCGAACCCAAGGGGGAGTAATAATCCCGAAGCAAAGGCACGTAAAATTTGTGTGCTGGTGCTAGATGCCGTGATTTGGCTTAATATTTTGTGAAACCAAACAGAATTGGACGTGTAAGTTTGATTCATGACCTATCCAA
>JASJHH010000015.1:0-3573 GCA_033791145.1 Legionella sp. | reverse complement strand
TTATTTAAATTAGATTTAAGCACCTATTTTCCTTATTTAGCAGCTGGATTTATTTCTTGGGCGTTACTTTTAGGGTTAATCAAAGAAAGTAGTGTTGCCTATATTGATGCCGAAAATTATATTCGTAATCAAGAGTCGTTTTATACGATTTTTGTGATGCGTATTATTTTCAGAAATTTTATTATTTTCTTTCATAATGTTCTGGCTTTTATTCCGATTGCCTTGATTTTTAAAACAGGTATTGGGGTTCATACGTTAATGATTATCCCCAGTTTATTAGTGCTTTGTTTAAATGGCATATTTTGGGGAACGGTACTTGGTATCATGAGCACGAGATACAGAGATATCGAGCAAGTTGTATCAAGCGTCATGCAGGTTATCTTTTTTGTAACACCTGTCATGTGGATGCCGAGTTTATTACCAAGTCGTTTTTCTTGGTTTTTCCAATGGAACCCGTTTGCGCAGTTTTTAACGTTGCTTCGGAATCCACTAATGAATAAACCGGTTGATTTACACGCCTTTTTAGTGATGGGTGCTGTGACATTGATAGGGCTTGGATTGTATATTTTCTATATGAATAAATACAAACATAAAATTGTTTTTTGGTTATAGGTGCACGCATGTCAGTTTCTATGGATTTGCAGGATGTTTCGCTCGATTATTTGATTAAAACGGGCTCTAATTCGTTGCTTAAAACAATGGGTTATTTATTTAATGGTGTTTTAGGGCAAAATTTAAAGCAAAAAAAAAGGCTGATTAAAAACGATTCTTTTCGTGCTTTAAACAGTATTAATTTACAGCTGAATAAAGGCGATAGAATCGGATTGCTTGGTCGAAATGGTGCTGGAAAAAGTTCGCTGCTTCGTGTGATGGCTCGTATTTATAGTCCATCTATGGGGCGCATTGAGGTCAATGGAAATATTTCGAGTTTGTTTGATATTAATCTAGGGTTTAATGTTGAAGCAACGGGCTCTGAAAACATTATTAATCTGGGTATTCTGCGCGGATGGAGTAAAGAGCAAGCACGTTCTGTGATAGATGAAATTGGCGTGTTTACAGAATTAGGTGATTTTTTAGAAAAACCTGTTCGTACTTATTCATCAGGTATGCAAATGAAGCTTGCCTTTGGTGTTGCAACTTCAGCGGCTTCAGACATTTTACTGATTGATGAAATCATTGGGGTAGGCGATGCACGGTTTATGAAAAAAGCACAACAGCGTATTTCTAATCTCGTGAATCAAGTCCAGATTTTAGTGTTAACCAGTCATTCAACTGACGTAGTTCAGCGTTTTTGTAATAAAGTCATTGTGATGGATAAAGGCCAAATTAAATATATGGGAGATACGCAGTCGGGGATTAAATTTTATGAGGACATGCTTGAGGGGTAACGAGCGTCTACGTACCATGGGTTTAGCGCTTATATTATCTGTTATATCCACGATACCTCCTCTTGATAGTCAATTTTGGACGGGAAAATATCTATGGGCTGAAGATGGCCCCGTGTTTGCAAATAAAGCTTATGCTTTAGGTTTTTATTCACTATGGGAGACCCATGCAGGATATATTCACCTATATCCAAGAATCATTGCCTATTTGGCAAGTTTTTTTCCATTGCTCTATTTGCCCTATATTTACTTGTTTGCTTGGTATGCCATATTTTTTGCAATGATTTTTATGATTATTCTCATGTGTAGAGAATATAAAATCAATTTGATTGTAACTATTTGCTTAGTACTGCTTATTCCGTTTCAACCGGCAGGGAATGAATCTTTTTTTAACCTTGTGAATAGCCAATGGCTATGTGGTGTTTTTTTGCCTTTATTTGTATATTTTTATCAAAATAAAGCAGTCAAAAAGCAAGTGTTTGGGTATGTAGGTTTATTTATTGCCTGTTTTACGGGGCCATTTTCAGCTTTTCTGTTACCCGTTATGTTTTTGTATGCTGCTTTTAAAAAAGGTCTTAAAAATAACCCGCTATTATACTTAATTGTTTTTTTGGGGGGGGTAACACAGTCAGTTTTAATTCTTACAGATGCACGTGTACCACTAGGTTTTTCTCATGACGTATCAGCATGGGGAGAAGCTTTTAATGTGTTTTTATTGTTTGGTGCGAAGACGGCATCTGAATATAGTGTTGTTTATTTATTTTGGGGCTTGATAGTTTTTTCAGCTTTACTGAGATTATTACATAAAAATCATTCAGAGAAAGATAAGTTTTGTTTTTTTCTGATGTTGTATGTGTTGATTACTATTTTTGCAGCATTATACTCGGTGAAAGATAACCCAGCATTAATGCTTCTTATGAGTTCCATCGGGGGTGGTGGTTCAAGATATACATTTATTCCGTATACATTGATGCTTGTCAGTGCTGTTATTTTTACCTCTGAACATAAAAAAATACAGTGTTTAATAATTATGAGTATTTTTCTGATTTGTGCTGTTCACTATAACGGTCAGATACGAGCTAAAAACTTACAATTTAAATCCTATGCACTTTTTTCTCAATATAAAGATATTATTATTCCCATACATCCACAATGGGATAAATTTCCAGGATGGCATATCAATACAAAACATATAAAAAGAGACGCTGGAAATAGGCAACTTAAGCAATACGATTATCTTATGAACTCTCATACAGTAATAAATGATACATTAAGTAGAAAAAGTTTTTCTAAAGGCGCATTAGTATTGTATGCCAATTCACCGGATTCACGATTAATATTTACGCGTAAAATTATCTGCCCTAAGGCAAGAGCGGTTGGGTTAGAAATAAAGATGAATAGAAATACTGCAGATTGGATGCAGATATTTTGGAGTCGTAATTTAAGCTTTAATCACAAGCACTCCACAAGAAGATTTTATAATGATGGAGAAATTGTCGCACAATTTGCTTTTCCTTATGATGAATCTGGCGTATATATTAGATTTGACCCAATGGAAAATAACGGAAAAGCAATCATCAAAAATATTTCTATTTATTGTATTCCATAACCACTTACGTTTTTAATCAGTGATTTAAATTTAGATAAAATTTTCATGGTGATAGACCAAGTACCTAAGGTCATATTACGAAGGTTTGGCATCCTGAGTCCAGGTACTTTGGGGATGCGTTTGTTAGCGGGATCATGAATAAAAATATCTTTTCCATTTAAATCTACAGTGGTGACGGCATATCCTGCAGCGCGGCTGAGCAGACAAAATAGTCGTTCCCACACATGTGTCAAAGTACCATCTTGTTTCGTCGGTTCTGGTTCAAACTGAAGAGAGCTTGCTGGCATTTGATAGATAGCATTGAATGCTTCAGGAGTAAACCAAAACATGGTTCCTGCAAAAAAACCAAGATCGGGTCCATTTTCAGGGACTTGAATACCTGATCTGCTTAAAATATTGGTGATTAAAGGTTTGTTTTTTCTAGAGCCCCAATGCTTTAGGAAATATTTTTGAGGGCCAATCATACCGATTTTGGAGTTTTTTAATATTTCCAAATGACGTGATACAGTAATTGTGTCACCACACAAAGCATCATATAACTGCCTACGCCAAAATGTACCGAGCTTAGGATCATAAGCA
>JASJHH010000014.1:0-4596 GCA_033791145.1 Legionella sp. | reverse complement strand
GGTTTGAGGCGTTGTGAGTATATTCAGCACAGACTGGCTGACGGGGTCTTTTTGATACGCTTCCTGGTCTATGAGTGCAGAGACTGAAACACCTCCACCTGAGGTGCTTGCTGATGGGTCGCTATAGGTTGCGGAATTGGCTTGGCGTTGAAAAGCGTAGTTTGCCATGTCATTAATGAGCGCATAATCCTTGGTATTAGGGGGCACAAAATATGCGAAGGCTTCACTGTAGGAATTGACAGGAATCGCACCAAGTAGTGTCACAAAGGAATATTGTTGGACCAGAGTGGCTGCTGAAATGTTGATCAAGGTTGCAAGTGGGGCGCTAGGTTCTTGCGAGACATCAAAACCTAAGTATCCACTTAAGTTTTTAAGATACTCAGAGAGTGTTTCGGAAGAATCATCGGCATACATCGGTTGTGATGCGAGTAGTAATATCCCTGATGCAATATGACGAAGTCGGGGCATTATTCTTCTCCTTCTAGTGCTTGAGCAACAAGTTTTAGACGGTCTTCAGAAAAAGTGCGTGATAATAACCGCAGTCGTTCAAAGACAATATTGCGCTTGAGGAAAAAGCTTGCAGCATTGGGGCCGCCTTGGCTATTTTCTTCAGCATACATCAATACTTTTGATGCGCTGCCAGGATGCGCTACGTCGAGCGCTTGCAACAGACGTAAACCACGCCCTGTTTTTATATTTGAAGCAAGTTCAACAAATCGTTTGGACTCATTTAGTTCGTTGAGTTTGACTGATCCTAAGTTGTCCAAAGCCTCACCGAGTTGTGTAATTGCTTTTTCCAAGTCGTCATTGCCATCAAGTGTCCAGGCTTCCACACTTTCCATAAAAGTGATAACACGATAAATAATCGGGTCTTTATAACTAGACCAATATTCGACAGAAGCTTGATGACTCAGATTAGGCATGGTTTACTCAATATGTAATTATAGATAATAATAAAATAATTACAGTTTATGAACAATAGATTGATTCATGTCAAGCATTCAATCTATTATCGTCATATTATTATGATTAACGAGGATGATAATGCCAGAAAAACCAGGTTCACGATTTACAGGACTTTTTTCCCGCGTCTTTCAGTTTCATTCTTGGCTTGATGTCACACGCATCAAAAGCTTTCATCAGTATATTGTTGAGTCATTTAGAAAGTTATTTGTTCTTCGTCCGCAACAAGCAGAAGAATCATTTGATGAAGCAAAAGTACGCTTAAAGCTCACGGATGCGATGATTTTAAAAAGACAAGTGGCTTTGTTTCGCGTGAGTGTATTAATGATCACGCTTGCAAGTTTGCTGTTTTTTTATGGTGTCTATCAATTTTTTTATGGCAGTATCTTAGGCGTATTTCTCACTTTAATTTTGATTGTCGTTGCTTTGACACTCGCGTTTCGATATCACTTTTGGTACTTCCAAATGAAAACCAAACAATTAGGATGCGCATGGAAAACGTGGTTGAAAGAAGGCTTATTGGGAGGAGAAAAAGAATGAGTTTGCGTTGGAAGTATTTGGTTTTAAACGCCTTGCTTTTTCTCTTTCCGATGCTTGCCTTGGCCGACTCGGACAGCATGAGCTTTTCACCACCGGCAAGTGACATTTCTGTTACGTTTTTAGGTAATATTTTTGGCATGGTTGACGGTGTTTTACATGGCACGGGTAGCCAAATCATGGGGGTGATGTTTGGTGTATTTAATGCCGGCGTTTTAGCGCTTGGCGGTATTATTATTACATATATTATTTTAGTTTCGACCATGAATACAGCCCATGAAGGGCAAATGCTCGGTCAAAAATGGTCATCTATTTGGGTGCCCACGCGTGCAACAATTGGACTCGCGTTACTCATTCCTAAAGCATCTGGTTATTGTTTAATGCAAGTTTTTGTCATGTGGGTGGTCTTACAAGGGGTTGGGGTTGCAGATAAAATTTGGGGTGCCGCACTGGATTATATGAATCGAGGGGGTGTGATTATTCAAGCAGATATGTCACCGAGGCTTTTAATGGGAACGGGTTCTGGCCGTGAAATTATGGAAGGGGCTGCAACCATGCTGTCTGGAGAGGTGTGTATGATTGCGCTTCAAAAGCAGCTTGAAACATTACGAGAGAACTATCTAGATGCAAGAGACAAAGATGCAGGGCCTTGTTCTGGGGCACCTTCTGCAAAGATGAAGACATTTTGTGATGAGAATGTTCCTAATTTTACAAACACAGTCAGCCCGGTAACCGCTTATAACGATCAACATGATCCGACGAATTTAGATGGTGATGGCACACAAGAAACATTTACAGTGAATATGCCGAACTTTAGTGCAGGGGATGCATATTTTGACTTGCATGGTATTTGTGGCACGATTAGTTTTAAAGGGATGGATCCATCAGCAATGATAAGGATTCAAGATAAGATGGCGTCCAGGATTTCTGCGAGCGATCTTGAGGTCATTCAAAAATCCCGCGCTGCAGCGGTTGAACAACTGTTTATTTCATTAACCCCAACAGCAAGCGCAATGGTAAATAATGATCCGGAGCTGAATTCAACCCAGCCGTCTGATGATGATGAATCAACAGTTGCGGCTGATCAATTTGGCATGCCGCTGAATTCATCGTATGCGGTGTGTAGTAAATTGAACGAGTACTGTCCTAATTGGGGGGCAGGTCTGAATGGCTCAACGAAGCCGGTTTTATTGAATGGCACGGAGCTTAAAGATGCAGTGGCTGATTATAATGCTGTGATGGCATCGGCCTTAAAATTAATTGATGATTCAAAAGATGCTGACAAAGCAAATGAAACACGTAAATTTATTACAAAGGCAAAAGAGCGTGGTTGGATTATGGCGGGCAGCTATTTTTTTGATTTAGCGCGTTTAAATGGTTCGGCTGATAAAGCAACAAAAACAGATTCAAATACGGGATTAAACGACAGTAGCTTTAGTACATCATTGATGGCGAATGCATTTCAGGATAATTCGTGCAGCGGTACCTATCAAACTTTGTGTACTTGGGTGACAACGGCAGGTGTAGATTCTATTACAAAAATTGAAACTTTAATTGACGGCTTGGGTGTCAAGTCACCTGCAAACCTAAGCGGTGATGGATTAGATGCAATATCGGCGCCGAATTATGGCAATTCGAGCCTTGCACCGAAGGAAGGTCTTTATGCCTCAACGGTTTATGGATATGCCACCAATGCAGCACTGATTGATTTAGCGAAACAAGAAGGTGCGAGCGCGAATATTAATGTTTCTCTTGATTATAAGGCTACAGATTTGTTACCACCTACGCTCGAGACCAATTCGGGTAAGTGTAAAGGGGGGAGCAATGTGTTTAAACAGAAATTTTGGAGGTGTTTTTCAAAAAATGGTGTTTACACGATTGTTAATGTGATTAGTGTCATCTTCCTGAGTTGGATAGTGGGATTTGTAATGCTAGTTGTTAACTTTGCGATTCAGGTATTTGTGGTGATGCCGATGATAGGATTTAGCCAGATTTTTCAAGCAGGCGTTGATATTTTAAATCAAGGTGGGGTCAATCCGATTGTAGCATTGGCTAAAATGGGGGTAACCTTCATCAATTTTTCAATGAACAGCTGGGTGATAGCAACCTTGGCCGCGATTGCAGGCTCATTTGCACCGCCGCTATATGCACTGATGATGATGGCTGCGCCGATTTTCTTTGCATGGATGGGGGTGATGATTGCCATCGGGTTTGTTACGGCTTATTTTGTTCCTTTCCTGCCATATATGATATTTACCTTTGGGGCTATTGCTTGGCTCATTTCGGTCATTGAAGCGATGGTTGCAGCACCTATTGTTGCCTTAGGTGTGGCACATCCAGAAGGACATGATGCTTTGGGTAAAAGTGAGCAAGGTTTTATGATTTTACTGAATGTCTTTTTAAGGCCGGGCATGATGGTGATTGGATATATTGCCGCCATTGCCGTTTCATTTGTGGGGGTGTGGATTATGAATGCAGGCTTCCAAAATGTTGTGGATTATTTAATGAGCGGAAGGGTGTGGGCGGACAGGGACCCATTAAGCCCAATTCCTTGGGCCAAATATTTTGGGACGTTCTTTGCCGCATTGATTTATATCATGATGTATTTAACCATTGTGCAGAAAGCTTTTACGCTGATTGCGGTCTTACCTGATAAAGTCTTGCGTTGGATTGGCGGGCAGCCAGAAGGGGTCGGGCAGGAAACCATGCAGTGGAGTGAAGAAACAAAATCTAAAGCAGGTGAAGCCGGTAAAGCGACACAAAATGCAGGGGGCGCCATGCAGAAACAAGCAATGGGTATGGTCGCTGAAGGAGCAACACAAGAGAGTGAGCCTGGCGGCAGCAAGAACGAAGAGGGCAGTACTCAGTCTACAGGCGGCGATCCTGGTAGCAGCTCTGGAAGTAGCGGCTCTGGAACTGGCAGTGGTGCTGGTGGCGGCGGTGCTTCAACCTAGAGGCTGTTGACATTTGCTCCCCCCGTCGCCTACGTCCCGCGGCTTGTCCGCGGGATCCAGTGATATTTAACGAAGCATAAATTTATTCAGGTAATTTAGACCCATTCAGATGGCCTTTGATTTTTCATTCCAACCAATTGAT
>JASJHH010000013.1:0-5357 GCA_033791145.1 Legionella sp. | reverse complement strand
CCATACCATCATTATTTTTAAATTTTGGTGTATCTCCGCCCACTTGAATAGCTGTATGTCCAACTTTGTTGGATGTTAAGTTCCAAACGTAGACCCATGTATTTTCTGTAACGTGAGGTTCTGGAATATTAAAGGTTTCGTTAGAAGCATGCGGTGGTAACGCAGCATGCGCTAAAGCCAACATTTGTTTTCCGATATCCAATAAATTTTTAATTCTAGACATAAAAGATAATTATCCCGCTACATACATCAATCATCTATTTTAAAGAAAAAACAGACGGCCGTCAACCAAATAAAGTGCTGTTTGGTTAAATAACAGCCTTTACTGGTAGGTGAGATGAGTGCGTTATGGCGATAAATTTGGGTGCATAGTGTCTATCGAAAACCCTAAACAACTGTTACAATGAGTTAAAATTAGACAAACCTGCTAATTTATTCATGACACGGGTGTATCAAATGAGTCAACTTTTAAGATTTATTCTTTCACCAGAAAAACCAACGCACGCAGAAATAGCACAAAAAATAGCGTCGGGTTATGCAGTTATTCCTTTGTTTGAGAAATTTCCCCAATTAAAAAATAAAACATTATTTCAATATTTTTCTGATCATACAAAAATTAAGGGTTGGACGCTGCCAGATTTAATAGCGTTAAAAGCTGTTAATTTGCTTGAGAAAAACGAACATAATCATACCTTGATACAGGTTTTTATTATAGCAGGCAATATTAATAAGGTGCGTGAATTATTAACTCTTGGTGTGCGTTTAAAAGGAACTGACTTAGCACTTGCAGAAATAAATACAATGAAAGCATTCTTGGCGTATCGGCCAGGTCACGGAGAACCGAGTGTGTTTGAATTTTGTTCTAAACGTGCTCGGCCAGTTGATTATTTAGATCAGCTAAATGCCTTAATTTTGGATGAAGCCGATACAACAGACGAAGAAAGTAGTGATGCGGTGATGATAGAGCCTGTGGCTTTGTCTGTTGTTGAGCAGTCGGCTTTATTACGATTAAGACGTCAAAAGTTAGCGGCACATCACGCAGCCGCCGACGGAGAGGGCGTTGATAAGCAATTATGTTTAGTGGCAGCAAGAGGGGTTCATTTTTCACCAAAATATTTTAAACGAGAGGCGATAAATCAAGTTAAAACGACCTTAGCAACGCCTAAGCCAACGTATAGCCAGTCGACTTTATTTGATGCAGGCTATGATGCAGATGATGATGTTGAAGAAACGGATGCTGCGATTGTTGCGCGTCATACGAGAAACATTACATTTGTTGACGGATTAAAAGCAAAAGCAGATAAAAAAGAAAAAAAAGTTGGCACACACACACCACCTGCTACACGGAATAATATTGCGTTTGAAAGTTTATATGCGCGTTTTATGCAAGTGTATATTAATAGCTACAGTACGTTATTTAATGTGGGTACCATCAAGGCAGATTTTGGCTTTGATACACAGCGTAATCCATTGGTTTCTGCGAGTTGGAATTTTGTAAAGTCAGCCATGTATGGCAGTGGGTTTCGGTTTGATTGGAAGCAACGAGATTTACGAAGAGACCCGCATTACCGTCGATTTACAGGTAAACCAAAGCACCCCAATATGGGGTATCTTGATTTATATCAGCTGGATGTAAATTATGTGAGAACAAATGGTTTTGATAGACAATTGATGTGCAAAAAAGGCACGATTAATTTAAGTGCTTTTTATCGCGCTGAGGCTGAAATTATTTTTGCCTCAATGATACCCCAAAAATATCATTTGAGTCGTACGATGATTAGTTTGCCTTCATTTCATTTGCCATATAATACAGCGAATAAAGCTTATTTTTCATCTTATGGCATTACGAAAGCGATGCATACAAAATATAAAGCAGCCATTTTCTCGTCTACAGATAAAGCGAGTGACGCATACCAAAAAATAATTAACCCACTCACTGAAAGAACGGTAAAGCAGCAGGTTTCGACCGTAGAAGCAACGGCACAGCATCGGCTATTTAAGTCAGATATACCTAAGGCGATTGTATATAATCACGGAAACAGCCTACAAGCTGTGCCATTTAAGCTGTAACATCCTATGGGTGACCCTCTGCGTTTTCATTTTTCAAAGCGTGATTTTGATAAATCAGTCTCACTTTTAGAACGATTTTTTTTGTTTTCAGCGCCAAAAGTGCCTTTTTCTGAAAAAGAACTATTTTTCTCTAGTAACTCCTTTAGGGTTTCATTTTCTTTTTCTACCTGTAAATATTTCGTTATTACTCGAGTTACGTTTTTTTTCATTTTTTCTCGTTCAGCTATTTCATCCGGGGAAAGTTTTTTACCTGCCAGCACCCCAAGATAAAATGCCGCTGCACCGAATCCTCCCATAAAAGCTAAAGTCGGTTTGATGTAATAAGCGACAGCACATAGTAAGCCTGTCGCGGCAAATTTTTCTGTATAGGTTGGGTTAGAATTTGAGTTTTTCATGGGCATACAAATAATTTTTTAATTTAATGGAACTAGATACCCCGGACAAGCCGGGGTACGTAGGCGTACTTCTAAGCCGGGGTACGTAGCTTAGGCGTTAATTTAACTGCCGTAAGACATACTGCAAAATACCACCGTTTTTGTAGTAATTGAGCTCATTGGCGGTATCAATACGGCATAGCAACTTAATTGCTTCTTCAGAGCCGTCTTCGCGTTTGATGGTTGCTTTAAGTATTGATTTGGCTTTTAGGCTGTCATCTACTGTAATGCTCACGCGTTCTTTGCCTGTTAGCTTTAATGTTTTACGCGTTACGCCTGCTTCAAATTGCAAAGGCAACACACCCATGCCAATTAAGTTAGAACGATGAATTCGCTCAAAGCTTTCAGTAATCACTGCTTTAACACCTAACAACAAAGTCCCTTTGGCTGCCCAGTCACGAGATGACCCAGTGCCATATTCTTTACCTGCTATAATCACCAACTCACGTTTTTCAGCTTGATAACGCATAGCCGCATCATAAATAGGCAACACTTCATCGGTTGGAATATAACGCGTGACGCCACCTTCAATATCAGGAGTCATTTCGTTACGAATGCGAATATTCGCAAATGTTCCGCGCATCATGACTTCGTGGTTACCGCGTCTTGAGCCATAAGAGTTAAAGTTTTTAGGTTCAACGCCATGCGCAGTGAGATATGCGCCTGCAGGTGAGTCAGGTTTAATTGCTCCTGCGGGTGAGATATGGTCTGTGGTAATCGAGTCACCTAATAAAGCTAATATAGAAGCATTAGTAATAGATTTAACAGGCGCAGGCGTTGGTTTTAAACCTTCAAAAAACGGCGGATGTTGAATATACGTTGAGTCTGTATTCCAAGCATAGGTCATGCTTTCGGTGGTTTGAATGGCCTGCCAGTCGGCGTCACCTTTGAACACATCGGCATATTCTTTACGGAACATGGTGTTCGTGACTTTGGCGACTTCAGCTGCAATTTCAGCGCTTGTTGGCCAAATATCTTTTAAGAATACATCTTTTCCTGATTGATCTTGACCAATAGCGTCACAGCTTAAATCAATTTGTGTGGTACCGGTTAGGGCATAAGCAACAACGAGTGGGGGTGACGCAAGCCAGTTGGCACGTACTTGTGGATGCACGCGGCCTTCAAAGTTACGGTTACCTGATAATACTGAGCAAACGACCAAATCATTATCTGTAATGCTCTCTGCAATAGGCTCTGGGAGTGGCCCTGAGTTGCCAATACACGTGGTGCAGCCATAGCCAACGAGATTAAATCCTAAGTCGTTAAGAGGTGTTTGTAAGCCTGCATGTTCTAAATAGTCGGTGACGACTTTTGAGCCAGGAGCAAGTGATGTTTTCACCCAAGGTTTACGCTGTAAGCCTTTCGCGAGGGCTTTTTTAGCTACAAGGCCTGCAGCCATCAAAACACTCGGATTAGACGTGTTCGTGCAGCTTGTGATTGCAGCAATCACAACGTCGCCATGATGGAGTTGATAAGCCTCATTGGCCGCTTTAAAAGCTGTATTTTTTTCAGAGGTTTTACCTGTTGTATCTAAGAGCTGTTCAAAAGCTTTCGGTAAGCTTGTGAGCGTGACTTTGTCTTGTGGGCGTTTAGGGCCTGCAAGTGACGGTACAACGCTTGATAACTCAAGCTCAAGTGAGGCTGTAAAAATAGGGTCTGGATTGTTTTTGTCATACCACAGGCCTTGTGCTTTTGCATAAGCTTCTGTCAGCGCTACGGTTTGTTCATCGCGACCAGTAAGGTTTAAATAGTTGATGGTTTCTTCATCAACAGGAAAAAAGCCGCAGGTAGCGCCATATTCAGGGGCCATGTTAGAGATGGTTGCTCTATCAGCAAGCGGTAAGCCTGCAAGACCTGGGCCATAAAACTCTACAAATTTACCCACAACACCTTGCTCACGAAGCATTTGTGTCACGGTTAAGACTAAATCTGTGGCGGTAATGCCTTCTTTGAGCGCACCGATGAGTTTAAAGCCAACGACTTCAGGAATCAGCATTGAAATAGGCTGACCCAGCATGGCAGCTTCAGCTTCAATGCCGCCAACGCCCCAACCGAGCACGCCTAAGCCGTTAATCATGGTGGTATGAGAGTCGGTGCCGACGAGCGTATCAGGATAAGCATACGTTTTACCGTCACAGTCAGCATGCCAAACGGTTTTGGCAAGATACTCTAAGTTAACTTGATGGCAAATACCTGTTCCAGGGGGTACGACTTTGAAATTTGAGAAAGCTTTTTGACCCCAGCGTAAAAATTCATAACGCTCTTTATTACGTTCCATTTCTTTATGGGTGTTAATTTCAAGCGCATTTGGACTAGCAAACTGATCAACCATGACCGAGTGATCTATCACTAAATCAACGGGGGATAACGGAGAAATTTTTGTTGCGTCTTTGCCCATTTTTTCTAAGGCATCTCGCATGGCGGCTAAATCAACAACAGCCGGAACCCCTGTAAAGTCTTGCATTAAAACGCGCGCTGGGCGATAAGCGATTTCATGATTTGATGTTTTATGTTCGAGCCAATCAGCTAATGCTTGAATATCGGTTGTTGTGACGGTATCGCCGTCTTCAAAGCGTAATAAGTTTTCAAATAAGACTTTGAGTGAATAGGGTAGGCGAGAGATGCATTTAAAATGCTTGTTTTCAGCTTCTTTTAAGCTGTAATAGTAATACGTTTGGTTATTTACTTCTAATTTAGACTGTGTGCCCAGGATATCTTGACCGACTTTCATACAGCTCTCCTTTGTTCGAAAAGCCAATGATAAAGCAAAATACTAGTTAAGCCAAAGCGCTGTGATAATTCCCGCAATCAACCCAAACAAATGCCCTTCCCAGGAGACACCTTTTTTACCGG
>JASJHH010000012.1:0-3339 GCA_033791145.1 Legionella sp. | reverse complement strand
AGGACGAATTAATGGGACTTTACAGCACTTATTGGACTTGACCTTAAACAACAGATTTGACCCCCTGAGCTGTGCCCCCCTGAGCTGCCCCCCTGAGCTTCTGAGCTATACCTTGATTATTTTGGTTCTATTTTCGGCTTGATGTTTTCTTTACTTTCAGCCCCAGTTATCGCCTCTAACCTCCTTTTAAATTGTTCTTTGGGCTCTCTATCTTTCAAATCGCTAGTTTCATCGTTTGTTACTGGCAGTCTGTCTACTGATGATGTGTTTTTTTCTGTGAGATTTTTCTGGGTGATAGCTTCTACCTCGAAAGATAATCCCAGTTCGTTCGCAATGACATGAGGGCTTGAGTCGAGAAAGACATAACTCGCAGTAGGTTTTCTTTTTACCTCATGAAAATTAGTGCAGAAAGTGACGCAAGGCTTAAGCGCTGCAATAGATGCTAAAACGCCTGGTTGCGCTTCAGAAGGAACATAAGAAGGAATGTTTGAGGCATAAACAGCAATTGGTATCGTTTTAAATGCCTCCTGAATTGCTTTAAATGTATTCGTGTCACCCCAGTCTTGCTCAATGACAACGACTTCAGCAATGACTCGCTGAATGTACGCCAATGAATAACGATTAAAAAAATTCTCAAAAAATTGGGGGGGATCAATCCCTTGAATCATACTACCCACTGCGCTCGTTATAATGACGTCGGTCAATTCATCCATGCTAAAATCCATGATATCTTCAGCGTGATCTTCCTCTTCTTCTTTTTCCGAGAAGAAACGTTTTATTTTGGACCAAGCCTCACTGACCTCTTTACTGTTATCAACAATGATCACGGTTGGAAAAACATTTTCATCATGTGCAAGCTGACAAGCGATATCGATGGAGCGGAATAAAGCTGTGCCAACTAAGGCAAAGTTTTTATTGATTTTATGTGCAACTACTTGCTCATTGGTTAAAGGAGTATCGTTCCCAAGTAAAAAAGGAGAGTAACTTTCCCATTTTTCAGGGGGTAACCTGGTAATTGAGGCACATCGTTCTTCAGCTGTTAGTGGCATTCGTTTTTTTCATCCTAGAAACAACATGATAATTAAAGAGATACTTTTAGATTAGACCAAAATCTATTTTCATTCATGTCACTATGCAAATTATGCTAATATTTATTATATAAATATATTTATACACGGTGACACATGGACGACCTAAAATTATTCAAACGATTCGATTCAGAATTGCCGGTTAAAGCGCCGGGAGACTTTAGTTGGTTCGGTTTTCCAGAAGCAGATAAACGTAAAGGGGTGATGTCACGAGAGACACTACTTGGAAGGATAGCGGAACTAAAAACTGCTGACTTACTTTTAAATGGCAATGCGCTTGGGAACTGCTCTTTTCCTTTTCTTCTGGAAATACTCACAAGCCTTTCATCTGCAGATAGTGTGACGCATTTGGCCTTGATGCATAATTTGCTCGACAAACAAAGCGTTAGTCATTTAGTAACCTTTTTTTCTCGTATCCCACCAGCAATCCAAATACTTGATATCAGCCACAATAGATTAGGAAAAACGTTTGATTTTCAAGAATTTCAACAGGTAATGGCAGCAATTCCAGAGACTGTACACACCATTAATTTGTATAAAAATCAGTTTGGAACTTACGAAAAAGTAGATCGCGAACGTTTTCTAGAGCAATTTTCAGATAGGTTTAACTTCCAACCTACGGGGTCAAATCTGTTGTTTAACAAATAAAAGCTTTTTAAATCAATTTATTAAACAACAGATTTGACCCCCTGAGCTGTTTAAATCAATTTATTAAACAACAGATTTGACCCCCTGAGCTGACCCCCTGAGCTTTAGTGGACCCCGTTGATTTTATAACGTACGTACGCTATAGTTATTGGTACGTACGTGTGTTGGAGTAATTTAATGCCGATGACAGCTTCAAAGCTTAGACAAGATATTTATCGTATTTTAGATTCGGTGATTGAAACAGGAGAACCTGTAGAAATAGAGCGTAACGGTGCTTTACTTCGTATTGTCCTAAACAAGCATGCATTTAAAAAACTTGATAAATTAAAAAAAAGAAGCTTGACCGATGAAGACTCTGATAATTTTACACATCTTGATTGGACCTCTGAGTGGAAAATATAAATGATGCATTTTTTAGATACGAATGTCGTTGTTTGGCTTTATCAAGCAGAACTCAATAAATTTTCAGAACGAACCAAAATTATCTTAGAAGATTCTGATTTATTGATTTCGCCACTGGTTAAATTAGAATTACAATATCTTTATGAAATTGGTAGAACAAAAAAAACGGCTGATCATGTATGTAAAGCATTATATAAAGATATTGGTCTTCAAATACATAACATCCCATTAACGATTCTAATCGAAAAATCATTAACAGAAAGTTGGACGAGAGATCCATTTGACCGATTGATTGTGAGTCACGCTCATGTAGAAAATGCATCTCTCATCACGAAAGATGCAAAAATATTAGAGCACTACGCTAAAGCAATTTGGTGAAATAAGAAAAATTAATGGGGTCAGCTATCTTCGTCATCATCCGTCAAAGACATTAGGCTCGCATTACCACCTGCGGCTGTTGTATCTTCGGTGTAGGTTCGTTCATGACAGAATCTTAGCAAGTACTGCGGGCCACCAGCTTTAGGGCCGGTACCTGATAAGCCTTCGCCACCAAAGGGCTGAAGCCCAACAACAGCCCCTGTCGTATTACGATTCACATAGAAATTACCTGCATGAATCCGCTCACGAATATATTGCACGGTGCGATTAATACGGCTATGCACCCCAAAGGTTAAGCCAAAGCCTGTGCTATTAACCTCATCAATCACATCATCTAATTTATCTTGCTTATAGCGAATCACATGTAAGATTGGCCCAAACATTTCTTCTTTTAAGTCATGCATGCTGTCTATTGCAATGGCTGTAGGCGCCATAAACGTACCATTATCACAATCTTTACCTAGTTCACACGCATAAATAATACGATGCTTGGCTTTCATGGCTTTTACATGCGCCTTTAACGGCTTTAAAGCACCGTCGTTAATCACGGGGCCCGCGTCTGTTGATAATAAACTAGGATTGCCGACTTTAAGCTCAGCCATCGCGCCTTTTAGCATCACTTCAAAATCATCAAATATTTCATCTTGCATGTATAAAACGCGTAATGCCGAACACCGCTGCCCTGCACTGCCAAAGGCTGAAAGCAATACATCCGCAACCACTTGTTCAAGCAATGCAGATGAGTCCACAATCATGCCATTTTGACCGCCTGTTTCTGCAATCAGTGGGATGATTTCACCCCCACGTGTTGCAAGGGTTTGAT
>JASJHH010000011.1:0-2875 GCA_033791145.1 Legionella sp. | reverse complement strand
AGTCTCAGAAATACTTTATAAACGGGCTGAAATTTCACAAGACATTCCCGGAATTTATACGCATGCAACAACAAATCTTGACAACAAGCAATTAAAAGAACGCTACCCTGGACGTAATCATTCAAGAATAGTTGGCATGTTTAACTATTTTTATTTAGGAGGGAGTGATAGAAGGTAACAAATGGCTATTTCGGTCTGACCGTGCCGCCATTATCGGTGTAATGGTGCCGCTTTGAAAGATGCTGCAATTATACAAAAAAAAGAATTATTGTTGCTTGTTTAAAAATCCTTTTCTTAAAGATTCTCCGTTTAAATTAATTCTGTGAGACGAGTTTACCAACCTGTCTAAAATTGCATCAGCAATAGTTCCTTCTCCAATAATGTCATACCAGAGAGAAACAGGAAGCTGTGATGACACAATTGTTGACATTTTATTAAAACGGTCATCAATAATATCCATAAGCACATCTCTAGCATTATTGTCAAAAGCTTGTAATCCAAAGTCATCCAATATTAGAAGGTTTATTTTTTGCAGTTTCTGAAGTTCCTTAATGTAAGTCCCATCAACCTTTGCAAGTTTAAATTTGGTAAATAACCTAGCCGTATTTGAATACAATACTTTGTAACCTTTAATGCAAGCCTGATGTCCCAGGGCTTGCCCCAAATAACTTTTTCCAACTCCTGAAGCCCCTGTAACGATAAGGTTTTCCTTACTTTTCATAAACTCTAGGGTAGCTAACCTTGAAAAACTATTCTTATCTAAATTACGAACTGAAACGTAATCTACCTCTTCAACGCTTGCTTTTTGACCAAATTTAGCCTGCTTAATCAATCTTGCAATTCTCAAATTCTCCCTGTGTTCCCATTCATGCTCAGCCAGTAAGGCTAAATATTCATCTGGGGTATTCTCGTTTATACTGTTGTTTTTCACATGCTCCTGATGCAGATCTGCCATTGCTGAGAGTCTCATCTTTTTTAGCTGTTCAATTGTTTGACTGTTGTTCATTTTCTTGTTTATTTAAGTTAATTTACTAAATTTTTAATTTTGATTTTAATTCTTATCGCTGTTTTATTTATAAGTTTCAGCTCCTCTTATATTTTCATGACAAGGAATTTCATGTCGTTTATCTTGGGAAATTATAGGCTCTTGATCCAATTTATTTTCAAGGATATTTTTTATTCGTTGGTAAGAATAAGTCTCTGCAAACAAAGCCCTTTGGCAAGCATTATTTAACCTTTCACTGCCATAAGTTTTACCAAGCTGAATAATGCCCATGGCACGTTTGTAGGCAGTTTCAGGATATTCAATATTAATAAATAACCCTTCAATAAGTGTTTCTACATTTGTGCCAAATTTGCTTGCTTTCTTCTTGAAAAAATCAGGACTCCAGTCTGAATAATATTTATGTGTACTACTGAGATGTTCTTTTTTTGTATTATAATAGCCTTTGTTAACATTTCGTTTATGGAAGGCAATACGTTCATGATTATAATAGACTTCAATTGTTGTTTTTGTATAATGAATCATTGTTGATTTACCGATATATCGGTAAGGAACACTGTAGTAATTTTTATCTGGAGAGAAATATACATATCCAATTTTTTGAACTTTGGCTCTTCTATAATCTTTTATCTCATAAGGTGTTGAAGGCAGAGGTTTAAGAAAACTTCGTTCAACAGACTGAAAGAGTTCCCTTCTACTTGCTTCTTTTCGCTGAAAAAGCAAATCATTATAGGCAACTAATCGTCGCCTAATTTCAGCATTTAATTCTTTGAGGGAAAAGAAAGTCATTTCACGCATGGGGTAATAAATACGTTGGTATGCTAATCGTACAGCATTCTCTACTAAAGCTTTGTCCTGAGGAGAATAGCTTCGTGTTGGGTTAATTACACAGTTGTAATGGCGAGCAAAATCCTTAAATGTACGATTAACTGTAGGCTCAAATTTACTGGCTCTAGTAACAGCTGACTTTAAATTGTCTGAAACAATAGCTTTGGGAACACCTCCGAAATAAGACAAAGTATTTGCCATGCTTTGAATCATATCCTCACGCTTTTGGCTCATGCTGGCTTCAACGTAAGTATATTGACTATTAGGCAGTAAAGCAACAAATACTTCTACAGGAATGAGTTCTCCTGTTTTTTTATTAACGATGTGTAATTTTTTGCCTGCATAGTCAATATAAACCTCTTTTCCTGCTTCATGTTCAAGCTTCATAGAGCCTTTAATCTTAGCAAATTTACGTTTGTAATGCTCCATAAACTGAGTGTAGCTGTAAGGGTCTTTTGCCTTTTGTTTGTACTCATTGTAATGAAAACTAAAAGTAAAACCAGGGAAATTACGCCCTTTATTGATTTTGTCAAAATGAAGGGTAAGCTCATTAAACCGATGATTATCAATGGTTGTGTAGGCTGTAAAGAGTTCTTTTAAATCAGCATTCTCTTTTTTTAGGAGCTGTAAAAAAGTATAATCACTAGCCTCAAAAAGCTTTATGTAGTGGTTGACAGTGTTCCGAGAAATCCCCAACTGCTCACCCACCTGACGGTTTGAGAAACCATCTAAGTGCAAAGTTATTATTTGTTTAAAATCCATAGGATCAAGTTTATTAGCCATATCGTGTTTTTTACGATATAGTGATTATTCTTGATCTTTCAAAGCGGCACAAAACGAACCGACAATCAGAGCTTCGCTCAAAATATTTATTTTCAAGCAAGCAAATTAGCGGCACAGTTTGAACCGAAATACGCGGCACTAACAAACCGAGATTAGCGGCACAAAACGAACCGAGTTAGCCACCATAACGCAAATTAAAGAAAAGGTTACACTTTTTTGCAAAAAAAAACAGACATATTACTGTCTGTTTTAACTTTATTA
>JASJHH010000010.1:0-16440 GCA_033791145.1 Legionella sp. | reverse complement strand
AACAACAACGTCCCCAAAAATTCAATTGCCCCTGCTCTATAATATCACTTGAACTTGCAGGTGAGGCATTCTCAGATTGATCCTGCTTCAAAAACAAATTTAAGCGCTGCTTTAAAACCTTTAAAGTAGGTCTTTTTCTAGGATTTACATCTAAACATTGCTCCAATAAAGGCATTAACGGAGAGTCTGGATTCTTTAATATCCTTATCAGCATAGATCCAAGCGAATAAATATCCATCTCTTTTTTAGCTATCACCGGTAAAGTTGACCAACACTCTGGTGCGAACTGATAGAATTCTTCCCTCTTCAAATTTACTTGTGCTTCGTCTTTACACACAAAAGTATATTTATCAATAATTTTGCTCTTTCCGAGCTTTATTGCCATTCCACCATCAATTAAATAACTTTTCCCATCGGCTTTATCAAATAAAATATTATCTTCTTTCAGATCGATAATAGCCACTTTCTTATTATGTGCATCCTCAACTGCTTCTATAGCAGAAAGCGCTACTCTTGCTGCCATTATATCATCTGTGAAATTTAAATCTTTCATAAGTATGCCTGGCATGAAGGGAACAACAAGTCGATACGTATCGTTGTCTTTAATTAAAGTTACATCAGCATCTGGATATATTGTTTTAAAAAACCAATCCTTGACTAATACTTCATCAAAATCAATCTCATCACCGACAGAGATAGGAGACATAACAACCCGCATTTTTTTTGTTTTTTGACCGTTTGGATGGGCGATTGACTTAAAGAGCCTTGCGGTTGCGTATGCACCTGTGCCAATCTCTTTTTCCGATCGGTAATGCGTTCCACCATCACTTTCGTAATCACTTTCACAACCAGAGTCATAATCTCTGTCAGAATCCGAATCCGAATCCGAATCCGAATCCGAATCAAGGATCTCCGGAGTATCTTGAAATCTATATCGCTTATTATATTCTTCGTTAAAAGGCATTTCTCTTACCCAAATTGACAACTATATGGTGCATTATAAAGCGTCATGCTTAACGGAATATTAAAATATCAATCAACACGCCCTATAATTCTATTACGTTTGGCGTAAAGATAACCTCAGGCGATTTTTCTGCATGATTATCATAAGTACATGCATAAGTATCCATAAAAAAATTCAACTGACATCGCCCAACCGTATCACTTGGTTGCTTTTCAACATGATATTTAATGAGCCGATATAAATCATTACATTCCAGTATGAAGAAACAAAGTAAACTTAAAGCTGACTGAGAATGGTTCGGCTTATTAAGCGATGAAAGAACATTCAAAATAAATTGCTCCCGTACTGTGCTATTGCTTCTAAAAACAACAACATTCAGGTACTCATCAGATAACTTTATCCTTGTTTTTTTCAATGGAACATAATCAAGCGTAAAAGCAGACGTAACCTTTACTGCAAGAGCCTCATCATCCATATTAATCAGATAAAAATAAATACGTTCTTCATTTTTATCACTCAAGTAAGGACGTATGATAGGTAATACTGAGAACAGGATATGAGGTTGCACATCCGTCGCATCGGGCACGCCACAAATCCAACTAAAAAAAGGGGGTTCTAGCAATGGCTCTGGTCTTATATTCGGGAGCGTTTTAAAAATCCAATTTATTATTTCTTCTTGAAATATAGGCTTTTTAATATGAAGTCTTATAGACTTCAAAGCCTCTAAGGCTTCATTTTGCGTATTAGTATCCTCATCATCAAACTTTTCAAGGAGTTGAAGAATGAACTTTCTATAAGGTGCATCAAGCGAGTGATTTTTTAAATTTATTATAAAATCCAGTCGCGTTAATGTATCACTAAAACTTAAATTATTTATATTTTTAACTAAGGGATTCATTAATTCAATTGTTTGCGTGTTTAAAGCTCCTAAACTAGGTCTGTTTTCAGGACTCCTATCTAAACAGGAGTCTAGTAAAGGCATAAGAGACGGAGCCGAATGACTAAATTTCTGCTTAAACATAGAAGCAAGCGAGTAAATATCCATTTTCTCTGTTGCCCTATTCTCTCGCGAAGTTGACCAACACTCTGGTGCTAATTGAGTATAATTTTTATTATTTCTATTTCTCTGCACTGCTTCCTCGTTTTCACACAAAAAAAACGGGCTAAGCATACACTCTCCTAGCTTCACCGCACTCCCACCATCAATTAAATAACTAATTCCAGTGACGGCATCAAACTTGATGTTATCTTCTTTTAGATCGAGAAAAACGATTTTTTTAGCATGTGCTTTTTGGAGTGCTTGTATCGCTGAATAAAATAATTTTAGTATTTTATTTTCATCTCTAAACATTAATTCTTGATATGTTTTTCCTGGTATATAGGGAAGAATGAGTCGATACGTATCGTCCGCTCGAATTAGCTTTACATAGCTATCCGGGTACATTTTTTTAAAAAAAGCATATTTGGTGAATACTTCGCTATAGCAAATATAATTCCTCGCACTGCTAGGAGAAAGAACCACCCGATCTTTATTTGATTCTTCTTGACCAACGGGTACAAAACGCCTTGCTTTAGCAAACTTACCTTTACCAAGATCTCCTCGTGATTGATAATATGTTCCATTATCACTTTCATAGCCAGAATCATAACCCGGATCATTTGTATTAGTTGGCTTTCTAAATAGGTATCGCATTTCGATTTTTCCTATCAAATCTCAGGCGCAGACACGAGCGCATCATTCTCATACGGACTTACTGGCCTCATTTTATAAGCGCTCGCATAAGTATCCATAAAAAAGTTCAACTGGCATCGTCCAACGGTATCACTAGGATTCTCTTTAGCGTGGTTTTTAATCAGTTCATACAATTTATAATTTTTTACTAGGAGCATGCAGAGTAAATTTAAATCTAACTGGCAGTCATCCTGTCGATTAAGTGCTGAAAAAGCATTCGATATCAATATGCGTAGCATGGGATCATTTTTCTCATAACTAAGCTTATCTAATATTTCTTCAGAAACCCTTGTTCCTGTTTTCAGCCTAGACGCATTTTCAGGTACCATATCCAACTCAAGCATACCTAAGATTTTTTTTGCAATTAGATGACGATTAAAATCAGTCGCCCAATCATAAATGCAATTTTTATTTTCAAAATGTAAATAAGGAAATATCACAGGCAAGACTAAGAGTACCCTCTCACCATGTATATCAGGCGTCTCTGGGGCACCACAAAACCAAGAAAACCATGTACTTTGTGGCAACTCTGACGCAACACTGTCACTCAGCTCATTCCTAAACCATCTCATAATTGTAGCTTGAACATCCTGTTTCTCAATCAAATAACTTGTAGACCTCAGAGCCTCTAAAGCCGAACGCTGTGTGTTAGAATCTAAACTTTCCAAGCCTGAAAGAAGTCCAGTAATAAACTTATCCCTAGATGCAGCTTGTGAATATTCCCCTAGATTGATAATAAATTCTAATTGGCTCAATTTATAAGTAAAACTTGAATATGAGGCATTTGGCATCGTGGAAATCTGTTCGCGAAGTGTGTTTAAATCTTCATTTGTCGTTTTACCAAGCCTTAAGTGTTTCAACAACACCGTCAGTTGCCATTCTAAAGCCTTTAAACTAGGTCTATTTTTAGGATTTTTATCCAAACACTGCTCTAATAACGGCGAAAAGCGATGCTCTAAACCATTTAACCGCCTTTTCATCATAGAACCCAGCGCATAAATATCCATTTCTCTTGTTGCAATCACAGGGGACGTTGAGAAACACTCGGGGGGAACATGATCATACTCCCTTCTAAACTCCTCGACTTCCGCGTCACAAGCACACCTAAAAGAAACCTCACTAATGTAGTCTAAGCCTAACTTAGCGATGAGCCCCCCATCCAGTAAAAAGCTTTTTCCTATTTCATCATCAGACTCATAATGTACGTTATCTTCCTTCAAATCTAAAAAAGCATGCTTCTTATTATCATGAGCATCAATCAATGCCCGAGCAGTCGCAAGAAAAATTTTTGTTGCACCTATCTCGTTTGTATAATCTAATTTATCGTAAGGCTTTCCTGGTACTTCATTGAGAATCAGTCGATAGGTACCCTCTTCCCATACTAACTGTGGATCGCTCTCAGGATAAAAAAGTTTATAAAATTTATATTTTGTATTAATTTCAACTTTATCAATATCGTCAACCGATGAAGGAGAAAGTACGACTTTCCTTGGCGATTTTACTGTTTTTATGTCGGTTGGAGTGACACTTCGAAACAATCTTGCTTGAGCGTATACCCCCTCGCCAATTTTTCCATCAGGTATAAATTTAATACCATTATCTTCATAACTAGAATCATAACCAGAGTCATCATCAGAAAATGAAAAGGTATATTGAAGTTGAGGTTTATCTTGAGGCATTTTTTATCACCCATCTTAAAAAATGGGTAATTATACAGCATTAATACTTAACAGAGCATTAAAGCATGAATTAAAACATCGGCAATAACATTGAATGTAGCGCTAGATTAGCCACCAAAACACCTTCTTCTATGAGTGTTTTTTCTTGATGGTAACAAAATGGCTGGCCTTTTAAATTTGTCATCATGCCGCCTGCTTCTTGTACAATGCAATCCGCTGCTGCAACATCCCAAACATGTAAAGGTGTTTTACGAAATGTTGTATTAATACTGCCGTCTGCCACAGCGCAATATTTAAAAGCACTGCCTAATGACAAACGCTCACAATCATCAAGCTGATTCATCACCTGAGTGACCTGAGCATCTAAATGAGAACGACTGACTGCAACACGAAGTTTTTCTAAATTTGCTTTAGAAGCAACTTGAAGCTTTGTTTGTTTTTGATTTTGAAGTAAATAAGCACCCTGCGATTTAATTGCGTAATAAATACGTTGTTTCGCAGGCACTGCAACAATGCCAATCAGTGGCGTATTTTCTTCAACCAATGCAAGATTAATTGTAAATTCTTCTCTCTGGGCTAAAAACTCTTTGGTGCCATCTAATGGATCAAGTATCCATCGTGTTTTTTGATCTAATAAAAATTCAGCTGTTTTTTGCTCTTCTGATAAGATTGGATAAGCTGTGTTTGCTTGGAGTATTTCACAAATCATGTGATTCGATGCTAAATCCGCTTCAGTAACAGGTGATTTATCTGATTTGTACGTTTTAGATACATCCAATCCACTTTGATAAATACGCATCACTGCTTTGCTTGCCTCG
Source organism: Legionella sp. (assembly GCA_033791145.1). Lineage (GTDB taxonomy): Bacteria > Pseudomonadota > Gammaproteobacteria > Legionellales > Legionellaceae > JAALKW01. Next base: position 11,247 of record JASJHH010000010.1, on the reverse strand, counting down.
ATGACGGCTTGAATGCCTATCTCTAAATCATGTTTTAAGTTCATCAAACAATAGCCCTCAATTTTCTCATCAATACTTGGGAAACTTTCCATGGATGTAATAAATAATACCCTAAACGATACGAATATGAACTACGAAATGCATGTGTTAATAATGCAATTTGTTCATCGCTATGCTTTAACGTATAACTCAAATGCGTTATTTGCTCATCTCTATGGGTTATTTGCTCATCTCTATGCGCTATTTGCTCATCTCCATAAGTTATTCGCTCATCACTATCCTGCAACTTACTTTCAATCGTTTTTAAATAATATAAAAACAAATGATTATTTTTTAGCGTGATACTTAATTGATTTAAAATTTGAGTAACTGCTTTGCTATTAACTAATATTTGATCTGTTGCGCACTGATAAACCAATTGATATAGCGTGATGATTTCTTGCGTCATCAAAGGTTCTTTTGATAAATCTTCTGGTTTGTATTGCGTATGCGTTAAAGTTGCATCTAAAAATTCTTGTGTATATTCAATGAAATCAGGATGATGCTCATCCAATGTTAAATCAAGCGCTTTAGCCACTCGACTTAATTCTCTTTTTGGATTTTCCATCATCCTGTCATAATCAACTACAATGCGTGTTTGACCCTGTGTTTCCATCAAACCAAATAAAACATGTTCAAACCAAAGCAGATAGCTTTTTTCATGGCTAAAATTATCCCGTTTAGCTAGTGACTGTACAACACTCATTGGATGTCGCGATGCAATCACATATTTTACATCGAGTTTTAAATCTTCAAAAACAGAGCGCCAAAAAGGTAAAAGCCTTGACATGCGAGGATCTTTTAAAGCAAAACAATCAATTTTACTCATTTTTTCGGTCAATAGCTTAACTGCTCTTAATTTAAAATCAGCTAAAAAAGACAAATTTAAGGCTGCAGGATAAATCGGTTCCAATGTATAATATCCATGTCCTAAAAAATGTAAAACTTCATCATTTAGATTAACGATATCTTGGTCTTCCCAAAATCCTTTAGGATTACAACTTCCAGCATCAACAGGCATCAAGTGATGACCAAAACTAGCCCCCAATACTTTAAGACCACGTGTGATTGCACTGGTACCACTGCGATGCATGCCTAACACAACAATGATTGCTTTATTATCTAACATAAACACACATCCTTATATCATATTCATCATGCCCGAGACACATCAAATGCCAAGCCTGATTGAATATTATCAAACCGAAGCATCAAAGCAAACAACCTATCCACCCCTAGTGCAACACCTGTTGACTGTGGCAAGCCATATGTCATTGCAGCTAAAAAACGGGTGTCTACAACATGCACTTGTAGGTCTTTTGCTTCGCGTTTTTTGTTATCTAATGCAAAACGCTCGGCCTGCAGTTTAGCATCTGTTAATTCATGAAACCCATTGGCAAGCTCAATGCCTTGGTAATACACTTCAAAGCGCTCTGCAACACCGTCATGAACACATGCAAGTGCTGCTTGTGATGCCGGAAAATTAATAAGTGCCACTGGCGTGTCATATTTTGCTAACTCAGGCTCTATCACATAGCTCATGAGCAAAAACAAATATTGATCTATATCTTGTTCATCTGATGACAAAATATTATCTAGATTAAACTCAAAAAGTTTCTTTTTTAGATCTAACAGGCTGATATTAAACGGATCAAAATCACAGATTAATTCGAATACTTCTTGGTAGGTTTTAATTAATAGCGGCTTTGTTTTTAAAATTTGATGTAAAAGCGCATCCACTTCTTTAAGCATCGCATGATGGTTTATATCCGGTCGATACCACTCAAGCATCGTAAACTCAGGGTTATGCCAACGGCCTAATTCATCATCTCGAAACGCACGTGACAACTGAAAAATTGGGCCGCTACCTGCAGCCAACAATCGCTTCATGTGATATTCAGGGGAGGTTTGTAAATAATATTGCTGGTTTAAGCATTGCACAGCAATCGACTCAAGATATACGTCGGTTACACCAAAAGCCGACATCACAGGTGTTTCAACTTCAAGATAATCACGTTTTGTAAAAAATGCTCTAATCTCTGCCATGAATTTAGCGCGCGCACGTAATGTATTGATTGATGCTGAAGGCATCCAATTTAATTCAGAAGACATGATTTAATAAAACATACCTAATTCAAGACGTGCTGCCTCACTCATGCGCTCTTGTGTCCAGGGTGGCTCCCATACAAGCTCAACCGTGCACTCTTTAACACCTTCAACCGTATTCACTGCCGTCTCCACGATTCCAGGAAACGTCTGTGCCACAGGGCACCCTGGTGACGTCAGGCTCATTTTAATATCTACATGCTGTGTGTCATCAATCAGCACATCATAAATTAAACCTAAATCATAAATATTAACAGGAATTTCAGGATCAAAGACTGTTTTTAATGCAGCAATTACAGCTGTTTTTAGCGCATCTTTGGGCTGCTTTTTTTTAAGGCCTAGCATCTTAATCGTTACTCCGTCGTTACAATTGCAGCTGCTTCTTTTTTTAAAGCCGCATCTAAGGCATGCCACGCAAGGGTTGCGCATTTAACACGCGCTGGAAACGCACGCACGCCCTCAAAAATAACAAGCTTACCCAAACTTTTATCTGCTATCGCATCATCATTGGTTAATAGCGCATGAAACGCATCAAATAAAACAAGCGCTTCTTTTTCTGTTTTACCTTTTAAGGCTTCTGTCATCAAAGACGCTGATGCTTGTGAAATGGCACAACCTTCACCTAAAAAACTAATGTCCGTAATTACTTTATTTTTAAGTAACAAATATACCGTTAATTTATCACCACACAAAGGATTCACCCCGCGTGCTTCACAACTTGCACAGAGCATTGCATGATGATTACGTGGCGTGCGATTGTGATCTAAAATCACTTCTTGATAAAGCGCTGCTAAATCCATAACTAATTAAACATCCGATTAACCTGGTGCAACCCTTCAACACAACGGTTGATGTCGTCCCGGGTATTATATAAAGCGAGTGACAACCTTGTTGTTGCAGGCACCCCAAAAAAATCCATCAACGGCATGGCACAGTGATGTCCACTACGCAAAGCAATGCCTAAGCTATCTAGCACCGTACCGATATCATGCGCATGTACTTTTTCATGAACAAACGAAATAATCGGTAATTTACAGGCAGCTGTTCCTATAATTCGAAAACCAGGAATCGCTTCAATCACCTCTGTTGCATATCCAAATAAAGTGGTTTCACAAGCCGAAACAGCCACTCTATCTAATAAACTAAAATAATTAAGTGCGGCGCCTAAGCCAATAACACCCGAAATATTGGGCGTGCCTGCCTCAAATTTATAAGGCAGTTCTGCATAGGTACTGCCATCAAAACGCACTTCAGCAATCATCTCGCCCCCACCTTGATAAGGCCGCATGCTGTCTAATAATGCCTCACGCCCCCAAAGCACACCAATGCCTGTTGGGCCATACATTTTGTGCCCTGAAAAGGCATAAAAATCGCACCCTAATGCCGCCACATCAACATGAACATGTGCAACAGCTTGCGCACCATCCACCAATACCGGCACATCATAAGCATGCGCTGCCTTCACCATCGCATGAATCGGATTAATCGTTCCAATCGCATTCGATGCATGACTGACCGCAACAAATTTTGTTTTTTTAGAAAGCTTGGCTTCAAATGCATCAATACTCACTTCACCTGAATCAGTCATTGGAACCACTTGAAGTGTTGCGCCACTTTGTTCGCACACCATTTGCCATGGCACGATATTTGCATGATGCTCAAGCGCTGTAATTAAAATTTCATCGCCTTTAGAAAGCCTAGGCAAAACAAAACTTTGCGCGACTAAATTAATCGCCTCAGTTGTACCGCGTACAAAAATACATTCTCTGGTAGAAGCGGCCCCTATAAATGCGCGCACTTGCTCGCGAACAGCCTCATACTTTTCCGTCGCCCGAACACTTAAAGCATGAACACCTCGGTGCACATTAGCATTATCTTCTTCATAATATTGCTTAATTGCGTTCATCACTGCACGTGGTTTTTGTGTCGTTGCAGCATTATCTAAATAAACCAACGGATACCCATTTATAGTTTGATGCAACACCGGAAAATCATGATGAATTTCATCCGTATCTAAAACCTGTGTTTCCAATAAATGTTGGCTCATGCTTTACTCCATGTGCTCTGTGATTTGTTCTTTAAGTTGATTATCTAAACCTAATGCAAGCATTTGATTTAAATTATCAACCAGAAACGCTTGCATTAAATAACGATGTGCAAGGGACGCATCAATACCACGTGTCGCCAAATAAAATAATGCATCTTCATCCAACTGTCCCACAGTTGCCCCGTGCGCACAAACCACATCATCCGTAAAAATTTGTAACTCCGGTTTTGTGTTCACTTCAGCTTTAGATGAAAGCAATACATTTTTATTATACTGCTTCGCCTCGGTTTTTGAAGCACCTGCTAAAACCAACACTTTGCCATTAAAAACGGCGCGCGCGCGATCTTTTAAAATACCTTTATAATCTTGTTCACTCACACAATCAGGAACCATATGCTTAACCGTTGTATGATGATCAATATGCTGCTGATGGCTTGGCAAATAAATGCCGTTCATTAAATTTGATGCTTGCGATTCGGCCAACTCAACCACCGTATCACTACGTGCCCACAGCGCGCCTAAACTTAAACTATGACTCTCAAATCGGCTACGCGCTAATTGCTTAACAGCCACTTCTCCAACATGAAAAGCGCTACTGCCCTCACGCTGAATTTTAAGATGTGAAATATTTGTATCAGCACCTAATAAAATTTCAGTCATGGTATTCACAAAATAAGGCGCATCTAAATCACTTTCATACGTTTCTATTATTTTTAATGCGCTAGACGCACCTGCAATGATTAAATGTCGAATGCATTGCATTTTTTTAGCATGAGTGGATTTGTGTGTAATATACAGCGGTTCTGTAATTTGTATGTTATCAGGCACATAAATTAAAAACCCTAAATCAAATAAAGCCATGTTTTGCGCATGAAAACCATGCGTTTGCTGCATGATTTGACCCAAATAAGGTGCGACTAAATCAGCATGTGTTTGCAGGGCTTCTTTTATAGGCACAATCACAAGCCCTTCCGGGATTTCTGAGATATCGAGCGCAGAAGCATCTGTATTTAACTCGAAATTATGCTTAAACAAGGCATCTGTCGGTGTATACTTCCAATCTTCATCACGGCGCGTCGGAAACCCAAGGCGTTCTAAATCCGCATGCGCTTTTTGCTTTAATTCAGTGATTAACTGCTCGCTCATGATTTCTCCATGGTTTCAAGCCAGCTATACCCTTTGTCTTCTAAAACATGCGCCAGTGATTTATCGCCCGACTTAATGATTTGGCCCTCCGCAAGCACATGAATATAATCAGGCTCAACGTAATTTAATAAGCGCTGGTAATGCGTCACCAAAATAATCGCACGGTTCGATGCCCGCATGGTGTTAATGCCATTGGCAATAATACGCAACGCATCAATATCTAATCCTGAATCCGTTTCATCTAAAATAGCGAGCTTAGGCTCCAAGGCAAAAAGCTGTAACATTTCATTTCGCTTTTTCTCGCCCCCTGAGAAACCTTCATTGAGATTTCGATATAAAAAGCTTTCATCCATTTCGAGCTGTGCGCATTTTTCACGAATAAACCCTAAAAAATCCATCGCATCCATAGGCGGTTTACCGTCCGCTTTTCGAATGGCATTCACCGACGCTTTTAAAAAGCTAATATTCGCAACCCCTGGAATTTCAACAGGATATTGAAACGATAAAAACACGCCGGCTTGCGCGCGTTCAGCCGGAGACAAAGGTGATAAATCTTGATTCAAATACGTCATACTACCATCAGTAATGGTATACGCCGGGTGTCCTGCTATGGCTTTTGAAAGCGTACTTTTACCCGAACCATTGGGCCCCATAATGGCATGTACTTCGCCGGGTTTTACCTCAAGGTTTAAGCCTTTTAAAATGGCTGTATCCTCTACCGATACATGTAAATTTTTAATCGATAACATATTAACCCACTGCCCCCTCTAACGTAATGCCGAGTAATTTACTGGCTTCAACCGCAAATTACATCGGTAATTCTTTTAAGACTTGCTTACAGAATCCATTCACAATCATTGATACTGCATCTTCCGTATCAATGCCTCGCTGCTCACAATAAAATAATTGCTCATCGCTAATTTTAGATGTTGTTGCTTCATGCTCAATTTGGCTGCTTGCCGACTTGCCTTCTATATACGGGAAAGTATGTGCCGCACACTTACTTCCCATCAGCATCGAATCACATTGCGTATAATTGCGTGCATTTTTTGCTGTCGGCAAAATACGCACTAATCCACGATACGCATTATGCGAGTGCCCCGCACTAATGCCTTTAGAAATAATCGTCGAACGCGTATTTTTTCCGATATGAATCATCTTTGTGCCCGTATCGGCCTGCTGATAATTATTCGTCACTGCTACAGAATAAAATTCACCGACAGAATCATCGCCTTTTAAAATCACACTAGGATATTTCCAGGTAATTGCAGAGCCTGTTTCAACTTGCGTCCAGGATATTTTAGAGCGCTTACCACGGCATGCACCGCGTTTGGTCACAAAGTTATAAATACCACCTTTACCGTTTTTATCGCCCGGGTACCAATTTTGTACTGTAGAATATTTAATACTTGCATTATCTAATGCTACTAATTCAACAACAGCTGCATGGAGTTGATTTTCATCACGCATCGGTGCAGTACAGCCTTCTAAATACGACACATAGCTATCATTATCAGCAATAATTAGTGTCCGCTCAAACTGCCCTGTAGATGCCGCATTAATTCGAAAATAAGTAGACAGCTCCATCGGGCAACGGACGCCTTTCGGAATATAAACAAACGAACCATCGGTAAATACCGCTGAATTCAGTGTTGCGTAAAAATTATCGCGATACGGCACAACTGTGCCTAAATATTGTTGAACCAAATCAGGATGTTCTTGCGCTGCTTCAGAAAAAGAACAAAAAATAATGCCTTTTTCAGCAAGTTTTGCCTTAAACGTTGTTGCCACTGAAACGCTATCAAATACTGCGTCAACAGCAACCCCTGCAAGCATTTCTTGCTCACGCAATGGAATACCTAATTTCTCATAGGTTTTTAATAACTCAGGATCCACTTCATCCAGGCTTTTTGGCATGTCTTCCATGCTTTTTGGCGCTGAATAATACGAAATCTCCTGAAAATCAATTTCTGGATAATGCACACTCGACCACTCAGGCGTTTCCATTGTTTGCCAATGTGCAAATGCTTTCAGCCTAAAATCCAATACAAATTGAGGTTCATTTTTCATCGCCGAAATACGACGAATCACACTTTCATCCAATCCCGGCGGAAAGGTTTCAGACTCAACTTCGGTGACAAATCCATGCTGATAATCACCATCTAAAAATACACTTAAGGGTTCATGCGCTTTCGACACGATTCACTCCCATTACAACAGATTTCATTTGATTTAAAGTTTCCATAGGAATCACAGGGGTTGCTAATGCCTCTAAACTCACACTTTCTAATGCTGCTTCAATAGATTGGCTAATCAGCCGCCAGTTATCTTGAACATGGCATACTTGCTGCAAAGCACATGCATCAGATGACACGCTACACGCTGTTAATCCGCGCGACTCATCCAATGCATATAAAATATCAGCAACTGAAATATCACAGGCGTTATGCTTTAAACGATAACCACCCGTGACACCACGTACTGAAATTAACAATCCCGCGGCTGCTAAACGCTTGAGTATTTTACTCACCGTCGGCAATCCAAGATGTGTATTCACTGCAATATCGCGCGCACTCGTTAAATTAACGCTATTTTGCGCTAAAAAAACCATGATAACCGAGCCATAATCGGCGAGTTTATTCATTCGTAGCATGTGTATTACCCTATATGGGACCAGTTTGGTTCTATTTAAAAATAACCGGCAAAAGTATACACTGAGTCATGCATGCAATCAATAGATTGACAAATGTTGCACAGCGTTAAATAATGCCTAAAAATTCTCAGGGGAGTTCAACATGGATAAACGCATACGACTACACGCTTTTTTTATGGTTACAGCATTGCTTTGTGTCGGCACAAAATCATTTGCTGAACCGCAAAATATTGGCGCACTCAGAACCGAATTACAAGCCTATCACGACACCGGCGCCTATGATAAAGAAGTAGCTGCTGTTATAAAAAAAGCCGAAACCTATATTGATGCACGTGAAACAACCAATTCAAAACTTGAAAAACCTGAAAAACTTGCCCTTGTGCTAGACATAGACGACACCTCACTATCAAATTACAAACATATTATCGAACGTGATTTTTGTCAAAATAAACACTTGATTAAATCTGGTATTCTGCGCGCAGACGCCCCTGCCATCGCCCCAACACTTGCCTTATATAAAAATGCTAGGAAAGAAAAAATTGCTGTTTTTTTCGTAACAGGCCGAAGACCAGACCTACAAAAAGCAACTGAGAGAAATCTAAAAGCTGCCGGATACACCACTTGGAGTGGTATCTTCTTTCGTCCCAAAGAAGATACGAATCAATCTATCGTACCGTATAAAACACAAGTACGTTCAAATATAACCCAACAAGGTTACACCATCATTGCAACCATTGGCGACCAAGACAGCGACCTTGCCGGGGGATATGCTGAAAAAACGTTTAAACTACCTAATCCGTTTTATTATTTACGATAAAGAGATAGATTCTTGGGAGCTTCTATCAGCTCCCTCAGATGCCTCAGGATCAACAACTTCCCACCTACTATTATCAAACTCAGCCTTCGCTTTGATTAACTCTTTCTCTAGTATATCTATCTTACTCTTAATGCCTTGCACATCTACATCACCTGAATGTAATTTATTTTGTGCATTATCAAGCTTGCGTTTTATACCTAGATATTTAATAACAGGTTTCAAGTCTTCTGTTACAGGCAGGTTCCGACAGAATTTGAGCCAGTCATCTTTATTTAAAGGGGTTGGATTTAAAAAATCAATCTTTTCTGGCGAAAAAGAATCCTCTTTAACTAATTCTGAAAAACGTTCCACATCAATATTTCGAATTGACTCCAAAACCAGCACTGCAATTTCAGTTTGTCTTTGATCTTGGTTTTTTTGATCTTGGTTTTTTTCCACATTGTCTGCTGAAGAATAAAAAAAACCCGTAACAAACTTAAACATAATCTACCGCCGTAATTTCATATTCAACCATGCCGCCAGGCGTATTCACCACAACCACATCATCAAGCTCTTTACCGATTAATGCGCGTCCAATAGGTGAGGTATAAGAAATTTTATTTTCTTTAATATTAGCCTCGTCTTCACCGACAATTTTATAGGTGATTTCTGTTTCATCTTGAATATGGTACATCGTAACCGTTGTACCAAACACAACTTTACCCTGATTGGGTAAGGTTGTAACATCAATAATTTGAACCTGTGATAATTTGGCTTCTAAGTCTTGAATACGACCTTCCGTAAAGCTTTGTTGTTCACGTGCTGCATGATATTCCGCATTTTCTTTTAAATCGCCATGTGCGCGCGCAACTGCAATCGCCTCAATAATTTCCGGACGCACTTTAGATTTCAAGCGCGTTAATTCATTGGTTAATACTGCTGCCCCTTCGGGCGTCATTGGATGTTGTTGCATTATTTTCACCTCGTTTGTAAGTCTTGTAATCGTGTTACGGTTTCTCTGTCTTCATATTTCATCGCAAGTGTTGCCGCCTCAGCCCCTGCAAGTGTTGTGGCATAACTCACATTATGTTGCAGCGCACTTCGACGAATCTCAAACGAATCCGCAATGGCTTGTTTGCCTTCGGTGGTATTCACAATAAAATCAATTTCATCATTTTTAATAAAATCAACCACATGTGGTCGCCCTTCAGCAACTTTTAGTACCCTACGACAATGTAATCCTGCAGCCTGCAACACCAAAGCCGTGCCGCGTGTTGCCAATAGTTCAAACCCAAGTGCTATCAGCTGCTTTGCAATTTCACCTACCCGGGTTTTGTCTTCATCACGCACCGATAAAAATACTTTTCGCCGACGTACAATATTAGCACCCGCACCTAATTGCGCTTTTGCAAATGCTTGGCCAAAGCGTTTTGCAACGCCCATGACCTCGCCTGTTGATTTCATTTCTGGCCCAAGAATAGAATCGACACCCGAAAATTTAATAAACGGAAAAACCGGCAGCTTCACAGCATAAAATGAAGGGGTCCTCCCGTGCAAGGGCAAATCTTGATCGGCCAAACGCTGTCCTACTTTGCAACGCGCCGCAATCTTTGCCAATAACAACCCGGTCGATTTCGACACAAATGGCACGGTTCGTGATGCACGTGGGTTTACCTCAAGCACATATACATCATCGCCTTGAACAGCAAACTGTGCATTCACCAAACCACATACACCGAGTTCCAGTGCCATTTTTTTAAGTTGATCCATAATGTCATGTTGCACCACAATGCCAAGACTACACGGCGGCAAGGTACAGGCTGAATCACCTGAGTGCACACCTGCTTGCTCAATGTGCTCCATCACGCCACCAATTAGAACCGTTTCGCCATCACAGACCGCATCAACATCAACTTCTGTCGCGTTATTTAAAAATTTATCTAATAATAAAGGCGTTTTCTTTAAATTAATTTGGGTCTTTTCTAAGTAATGCTTTAAATCTTCATCGTGATATACAATTTCCATAGCACGACCACCGAGTACATATGACGGTCGTACTACCAATGGATAACCAATGGTCTCAGCTGTTTTAAATACTTTAGATATGTCCGAAACCATGGCATTCGGCGGCTGCTGCAAGCCTAAGCGCTCCACTAAGGCTTGGAAACGCGCTCTATCTTCAGCGCCATCAATTGCATCCGGCGATGTGCCTAAAATAGGAACGCCAGCTGATTCAAGTGCGCGTGCTAAATTAAGTGGCGTTTGCCCGCCATAATGCACTATCACACCCATCGGCTTTTCGATTGCAACGACGGCTAATACATCTTCAAGTGTTACGGGTTCAAAATACAATCTATCGGATGCATCAAAATCGGTCGACACGGTCTCTGGATTACAATTAAGCATAATGGTTTGATAACCTGCTTCACGCAATGCGAGCGCCGCATGCACGCAGCAATA
>JASJHH010000009.1:0-3477 GCA_033791145.1 Legionella sp. | reverse complement strand
CGAGTGTTTCTAAAATAAATTCACGACTCGGAATGGGGTCGGCGTATTTTTCACGCTCTCTTTGATGAAAAGGATCTTGCTTATTGGGTGAAGATTTCAATTTTTTAGTCACGGTGCCCTAGGCAGTCGACGAAGATGTGTTTAGTTTAGCATTTATTGTGCCGTTTGGGGTAATTCAAAACCGCGACGACTTATATAGGCTGTTAAGGTAGAAAGCGGCATGTTTTCACCTGCCCAAACAATGCCTTTGGTGTGTTTGGGACGCGTCGTAATGGGCCACTCACAAACAGCCAGCGTTTCTTCACAAGACACTTGTTGTTCGTGCCCTGGTTTGGATTCAATGCAACTGAGCTCAAAAGCATGTTTATCGAGTGCTAAGGCACTCCAAAGATTTGATTGTAGGCGACTGTTTAATTCAATTGAGTGGGTTATCCAAACATCAAACTGCGATAGATTATGCAGCATGACCACGCGAGGTGTACCCGCGGGGAACTTTACTGATTCACCATGAATCACAAAAGGCTTACATGCTGCGGGATATACTTCTTCTGCGTGTACGGCTGTCGTGATGACTAATATGCTGATGATAAGGTAAAAATAACGCATAGGGTGTCTTTTATATGGTTTTTATTTGAATATGGCTTATGAGTTTATCACATTACGGCCGTATGGCACGTTCTAATGGGCGGTGAGACCTGGTCCGAGGGAAGCTGATGGAGCGCGTTTGAGGTCACTCTCAGAAACAGGGCGCCAGAACCTAGGACTCTGAGAGGGGGAGCTTGGGCCTGGGTTGGCAGGCGGTTGGGTTGAGTCTTTGTGGACAGGTTTTCGTGTGTTTATTTTAGTGTCTGGCTCGTCAAACAAATCTTTACGATTTTTTGTGAGAGAGCGAAGAAGCCAAGTTGATGCAAAAACGATTCCGCTTGGGATAAAAAAGAGCCATATGAGCGGATTATGTAGGTCATGATTATCTGAGTCAGATATAAGCTTTGAAGCAAGTAGTTCGAATTTAACGTCTTTCATTCCGCCTGACGCGCCCGCGCGACTGGCATCAGATGTACCAAATGAGGTGATGCCGGGTGCTGGCTGATATTTGAATTCGGGGATTTCCCCAATTTCTCGGTTGCAGTTAAAAGCCTGAATGGCTTCTAGATTTTCCCTATAATGCGTTGTTTGCGCTGCTGTATATTGTTTTATCGTGGCGAGGGAGTGAATCGCGCTGCCAATGAGTAAGAGTATGCCGATTGCAGCAGTAAACAGTGCGACGACTGCAGGAAGCGGGGTTGCAAATACAACGAGACTAACCAGTGCTATCGCTGATATATTACAAACAAGCGCAATATAAATAGAAAGCGCTTGCCTTAAACCGATTAGTACAGCATCTGTTTTTGATGTTTTAAGTGTTTGATAAAGGGTTTCATGGGCGTTTATGAGTTCGCCTAGGTCTTCGGTTGTGATTGTCTCATGGTTGACTAATTTCAATTCGATTTTTTTTGTAATTAAAGTTAAGTTTGTTTTTTGTTCTGTCGTGCGTAAGGTTCTTTGAAAATCCTTTTCTTCGTGCGTGCGGCCTACGCTACATCCAAGGGCATAAACTAGAGAAGTAGGGGCAATAAGCAGTAGCATAGTGGGTGCCATGGCGGTGATAATAGAGAGCCCCATATACATGTAGAGCCCATCTGCAAGGCCGCCGTAGATTGCTGTAAGAAATCCGCCGATTATAGCGGCAGTTGATTGCTTGTTGCCGGCTACTTTTTTTGTGATACCAGCTAGAAATGCTTTATATTGGTCTAAGGCATGGCTAGGTAATAAACGGTTCCATTCAAATAAACTTGGTTGTGATCTTTCATAGATACGGTGGGTAAACTGTATGGACTGTAAAAAAGTCTTTACATCTGTTGGCTTATCTAAGATAAGAACGGGTTCGGCTTGGTTTAACTCATGATTATAATGAATATAATACAGTTTACATTCATCCTCGATGTAACGAAAGCCATAGGCGTTTTTTGCTAACGCTTCGAGGTCTAATTTTCCGGTATCTGTTTTAGGGAGTGTGGGTAGTCCTTTATATGTGCCCCATTTATTATTTAAATAGGTTCTAAAATGTTCATTTTCATCCTGCATGTCTTTGCGTGCGTTGACGATAGAGCGATTCAATAGGCGACTGAAGATAGACAAAATGCCGAAAGATAAGCTGACAGGCAGAAGAAGATATGTGAGATCGTATATAGCAAGTAGCTGTATAGTGGCAAAGAGGCTCATCACACCACGGATGGTATTTTTAAAGCCTTTTACGGCATCACGAAACATTTGCCAAAGGCGATATTTGGCCTTTCCTTCAGGTGATTTATCATTGTAGTAGCTATTTGCATAGGCTGAAATGCTGGCAAAAAAGATAACACCTACAGCGACAGGAATGAAGCCTGCGGGTGTGCGCAGCAACTCAACAAAGTCGTTTGTGGCAGCTGTAGGGTCTGTTAAATGATAACTAAGGGCATAGAATAGTTCGAGAATTTTAGGGCCTAAATTTAATATATCTAAGAAGCCGTACAGGATAAAGAGGCTGCCTTCATCATAAAGAAATTCAAGCAGTTCTCGGATTGATTTTTGAGGGTCTAGGTAGAATCTATGTATTAGTTCGCGCTGAGATTTGATGAATGCTTTTATTTGATCGGCGAGAGTGGGTGTAAATGAAGGGATATCATCGTTTTGTGCAAAATTATCATCCTCTTCTTAGCTTGACGAGTCCATTACTAGGTTTCCAAGGTAAGCGGTCACTGAAGTTGCGATGCAGTGTATCAGATACTGCAAAAAGGCGCAAGGATTGAGGCAGTCTGCGTTTTTTTGCCCCAGAAAACAAATTAACAAAACATTGTAGCAGGTGCGGAAATTAAACCATACTTAAACCGATGCTTTTTCTTGTAAGAAAAAGAAGACAAGCTCCGTAAGCGGTTAAAAAGTATACTTTACTAGCATAAACAAAACGTTTCCAACGTTTTGAGAGCCGGGGACATAGGTGGCGAGCAGTGAGAGTCGTCGGTAATTTAAGCCTGCCCAAGGGAGTACGCCAGGAAACGGTACATTTTTTAAAACATCAGGTCTTGCGGTCAGAAAAACCGTAAACCCAAGACCCATACTACTGGTTTCAGTCATATGTAGCGTTTTAAGAAACGCATAACCTGCAATGGGCTCAACTTTACTGTGTGAGTCAAGAAAAGCAAAAGCATATAGTCCATGCCAATCACCCTGTTCATCGAAAAAGCCTTTGCCAAGTCCAGCACCCCAGGCGTTTTCGTTATAGGTTCCTATTTTTTGGGGAGAATAACGATATCGGTTATGCCAAGCATAGCCTGTGAGATACAGCTCGTTATCGCCTTCAGTCCAGGTTTGATAGGGGCGCGCACAAACGGGCTGAAGCCATGCGGGCCATGTTTTGCAATGTGTAGGGATACTTGCATAGAGGTTTTGAAAAAAAAG
>JASJHH010000008.1:0-9887 GCA_033791145.1 Legionella sp. | reverse complement strand
AATTTATTTTGCATGATGGCCCGCCGTATGCCAATGGGCATCTGCACTCTGGCCATGCACTGAATAAAATTTTAAAAGATATTATTATTAAATCTAAAACCATGAGTGGCTATGATGCGCCGTATCGTCCAGGCTGGGATTGTCATGGTTTGCCGATTGAATTAAACGTTGAGAAAAAGGTAGGCAAAGCAGGCGTTAAAGTAGACGCCAAAACGTTTCGCTTGCACTGTCGAAAATACGCAACGAGCCAAATTAATATTCAGCGGGATGAATTTGAGCGCTTAGGTGTTTTAGGTGAATGGCAAACGCCTTATATCACCATGGATTATCAGTATGAAGCCAACGTGGTACGTGCGCTTGGGCAGATTTTGGCGGGTGGTCATTTGCAGCAAGGCTTTAAGCCTGTGCATTGGTGCCTAGATTGCCGTTCTGCTTTGGCAGAAGCTGAAGTTGAATATGAAGACAAAACATCGCCTTCTATTGATGTTGCATTTATTGCAGAAGATAACAAAGCATTATTGGCTTGTTTTAGTTCGAAACTAGATATCAAGCCCGTATCTGTACCGATTTGGACAACAACCCCTTGGACCTTGCCGGCCAACGAAGCGGTTTCGTTGCATCCAGAATTAATATACGCACTGGTTGATGTTGGGACGCAATATTTTGTGGTCGCAGAAGATTTATTAGACGCTGTGCATGCGCGCTATGAGTTTGAGACATGGGATATATGTGAAAAAATTGAAGGCGCTGCATTAGAAAACTTACAACTTAAGCATCCATTATTTGATGATAAATTAGTACCGATTGTATTAAGCACCCATGTCACGACAGAGTCAGGTACAGGATGCGTGCATACAGCACCCGCACATGGGCCGGATGATTATTTAGTGGGTTTAAAATATAAATTACCTTGTGTGAATCCCGTATTAGCCAATGGCTGTTATACCGAAGACACGCCATTGTTTGCAGGCTTATCGGTTCGAAAATCAGATGCAGATGTATTAGAAGTGCTCCGCGCTCGCGGTGTTTTATTACATGAAGTGATGCTATCTCATAGCTATCCGCATTGTTGGCGTCATAAATCACCGATTATTTTTCGGGCAACGCCACAGTGGTTTATTGCGATGGATAAAGCAGGTTTAAGAAATACCTTGCTTGAAAAAATTAATACCGTCACCTGGATACCGGGTTGGGGTGAGGCACGCATTCGCGGGATGGTCGAAGGTAGGCCAGACTGGTGTATTTCAAGGCAGCGCGCTTGGGGTATTCCAATTCCATTTTTCATGCATAAAAATACGGGTGAGTTACATCCAAGTACACCAGAATTAATCGAAGCCGTTGCGCTTAAAATTGAAGAGGGCGGCATTGAGGCATGGTTTGAATTAAATCCTGCTGATTTATTAGGCGATGATCACGAAAGCTATGATAAATCTTTGGATGTATTAGATGTTTGGTTTGATTCAGGCGTTTCACATCGCGCTGTTTTAAATCCAAATGGTGGTTCGAAAGTGATTGCTGATTTATATTTAGAAGGCTCTGATCAACATCGAGGCTGGTTTAATTCATCGCTCACAACCTCTGTTGCAATGAATGGCATGCCACCTTATAAATCGGTCTTAACGCATGGTTATACAGTCGATGCGGATGGCAAGAAATTCTCAAAATCCAAAGGTAATTATGTCGGGCTTGATAAATTAATTAAGCAGTACGGTGCTGATATGATGCGTTTGTGGGTGGCATCGGCTGATTATAAGCAAGATGTGAGTATTTCAGATGAAATTATTAAGCGTAATTCAGATGTGTATCGTCGTATTCGAAATACCATGCGATTTTTGTTATCTAATTTGTTCGACTTTGAGTTTGAACGTGATAACTTGCCGGTATCAGAGTGGGTGCAGTTAGACCGCTTTATTGTTGCACGTGCACGGGCATTACAAGCCGAAGTACTAGAAGCTTATAATACCTATCAGTTTCATGTGATTTATCAAAAAATTCATCAGTTTTGTGCGATAGAACTCGGTGGGTTTTATTTAGATATTATCAAAGACCGGCAATATACAACGGCGACAAATAGTACGGCACGTCGCTCTTGTCAAAATGCGATGTATCATATTGCACAGATGCTCGTGCGTTTATTAGCACCTATTTTATCGTTTACAGCAGATGAAATTTGGGAAGTGATGCCAGGTAAAACAGATAATTCAATCTTTACAGAAACCTGGTATGAGGCATGGCCCAAAGGCTTAGATGGTGTAGATAGTGTTAATTGGGATAAAATTTATAGTATTCGAGAATCCGTGAACCAAGCGCTCGAAGTCGCACGAAAATCGGGTGTAATCGGTTCAGGCCTTGCAGCAGATGTGGTTTTATATGCAGATGATGCTTTACTACAAATTTTAGCGCCTTTGGGTGAAGAGTTAAGATTCGTATTGATTACATCAGATGCTAAATTATTAGCACTGGATAAAAAACCAGAAGATGCATTCGAGAGTGATGTACCAGGGCTTGCTGTGTTAATTAAACCATCGGATGCAGCTAAGTGCGTACGATGTTGGCATCGTGTTGCTGATATCGGTGAAGATAAAACGCATCCAGAGCTGTGTCAGCGTTGTGTGACAAATGTATCAGGCGAGGGCGAAAAAAGGATTTTTGCATGAAAAAAGGTATTGCACTGAAAGCCACTGCGTTTTCACTGAGTGTTTTTGTGATTTTATTAGATCAACTCACAAAATATTGGGCGATGACGCATTTAGTGCCCTATGAATCAATCGCAGTTTTTCCGATGTTCTCTTGGACACTCGCATTTAACTCAGGATCTGCGTTTAGTTTTTTATCGGAGTCAGGTAGCTGGCACATGTGGTTTTTTGCGGGCTTTAGCGCCTTAATTAGCCTTGGGCTGCTGGTATGGATTTTACGTATATCATCAACTTTATTCACCCAAATGCTTGCCTTAGCTTTAATTTTAGGCGGCGCTGTTGGCAATTTAGTCGATCGTTTTAGATTTGGCTATGTAATAGATTTTATAGATGTTTATTATAAAACCTATCATTGGCCTGTGTTTAATGTAGCAGACAGTGCGATTTGTATTGGCGGCGTGTGGCTGGCTATTTTATGGGCTCGTGAGAAGTAAGCTATCTGAGTTTTCTGCCCCGGCACGATTCGATAATAATCCTAAAGTTCCTATTGCTGCAGCCGGACTAAACTGATTCTGCTTTATCTCATCATACATTGCTTGGTCAACTGCACGCAGATCCATTCTACCTAAACCAAACGCCGTCTGCCAAAAATCCTGCTTAACAACCATGTCTTTTATCAAATTATGCTTTAAATCCTCATGCAGATTTAGCTTTATCGTCCTCTCATAAAATATATCCCCAAACAACTGTGCTGTGGGTGAGCGATAGTCTAGATTAAACATCGTATCTAATTCTGGTGGGTATGAATGAATCAACTCCCCATCAACTAAAACATCATCAATCGCAGGTTGGTCGAGCGACATTTTATTTTGAGGATGTTGTCTTGCTATGTCTGCCATATACATCCGTGCTTTTGCAACATTTTCAGACATGGCTAGCTCTCTAAAGGCATGATACACATCATGAATTGCACCGGCGAAGGCGGTTTCATAAGCATGTCCATCAATCGTCGTTCTAAAGTTTTCCTCCTTTTCTGGAAAGTACATCGCCAAAGCAAGCTGACCAGTAGCTTTTAATTCTGCGTAATGCTCTGGATCAATATAACCATAGGTCGCGACTAATGAGACTGGATTTCTGTTTAGCGTTTTAGCTTTGGCATTAATTGCAGCCTGAAACATACTAAAACTAGGCGCAGGCATCATTTTCACCTCTACAAGCCCATTTTCTGAATCTACGAACACCTCTAGGGTTCTCATACATGTTAGAACTTTCTGTATTTTAGTAATCATACCTGACCAGCATCCTTCTGCAGGTGCCACTAAAAGATGAAAGCTTTGCTCTGACAGAGGTGCATGCTGCATGTTTTGACAAAAATGATGCCACTCTGAATCAGTGAAGTTAAAAAAACGTGCCATGACAGGTTTTTGCATACGCCAAGGTAGCTCAGATATATCATTGATACTGTCTGGCTCTGCAATGGCAGTATATGGATATCTCGGTATAGATGTTGGCATTCTCTCTTGTTCTTGTACTGGATAAATAAAGGTAGATCTTTGAAGGGTGTTTTTTTCTACAAACTCATGTATTAGAGATGCATGTAGAGACGTGTATAATGTTCGTATCGCTGAATCTAATATATGTAAAGAAGCCAACTGTGGCGACGATATTTGATTGTCTCGAACATTTCTCAAAGCAGCTAAGAATAAAAGTCTAGATTGCTCTAGCTGCAGACCAACTAATGTGGCTGTTAATCTTTCTGTTTTTTTTTCTGTGGAGAGCTCTGTCAGTAATATTTCTGCTCGTCTAGCAACGATGTCTGAATCTAATTCAGACAGCACACTAGCTTTTTCAGCCTCCGGAATAGAGCGAAGTAATTCATCATAAGGATTAAATGTTTCTTGTGTGGATTCTGATGCGGCTTGATTTTGATGAGGCATAAATACAATATAAAGATTAAATTTGGCGCAATCGTACCGTTAAATACGCATCACATCAAGACGTAAGACACTTCAAGTGCTTCAAGACACGCTTTTAAATTTGTCCCATCAGGCAAGTGTGCTTCAGGCCATAAATCTAGCAGTGGCACCAAAACAAAATCTCTCAGATGACACCTTGGATGCGGAATGGTTAAATCAGATGTTTGGATAATTTCTGTGCCGTAAAGCAAAATATCAATATCAATCGTACGGGCATCTAAGCGTTTTAAGCGCACGCGATTTTGCGCGGTTTCGATTAGATTACAATGTTTGAGTAGTTCGTGAGGTGATAAATTCGTTTCAAGACAAGCGACTGCATTATAATACATCGGTTGCTCGGTTAAGACGCCAGCAGGGGCGCTTTGATAGAGCTTTGATAGTGCTTTAAGGCTTGAATTTGGGAGCTGTCTTAACGCATCAACTGCTGTTTGAATTTGAATTTTGGGGTGATTTAAATTACTCCCAAGTCCTAAATAGCAAGTTATCATGATTTAGGTTGATGCTTTTTTCGTTGTGTGGCCAGCATTTTTTGTTGTGTTTTAGGCGAGGCATCTTGAAAAACAGTCCACCATTCGGCAAGCTCTATCGGGGCGTCACCAGCCAGTGCACGAAGGCCTAAAAAGTCATAGGCCGCTCTAAAGCGTGGGTGCTTGACTAAATCTTGTGCGCGTTTGCTGTGCCGTTTTTCTAAGCGATATTGAAAAAGCCAAATTTCGCGAACCACTTGGGTATGGCGTTTAGGGACGGTAATGAGCTTACATTGCGCGCGAAGCACATGCGACATGCTTTTTTCCATCGCGTTTAATGCATCAAATTCATGGTCTGCATTTTTTATTGATGCTTTTTGTTCGAGTATTTTTTTCTGATGCAAAAACGGGAACCAAAGCAGGGCTGCAAATAAAAAAGAGGGGATGACCGGTTTTCCAATTTTGACCCGTGAATCTGTGCTTTCGAGTGCGAAATTTAACAGTGATTTAACAGGATATTCTGATTTGAGTAATGCATGTGTTTGCGGAAAAAAGGTTTCAAAAATTTGATATTGCATGAGCTGATTTTGAATAGACACAGCAGCACCGCATTGATACAGTTTTGCGATTTCTTCAAATAAACGAGAGCCTGCGACGTGCTCTAATAAATGCTTTGATGCTTTAATTGGAGCCGCTGTTTTTTCTTCTATATTAAAATTAAGTTTCGCGCTAAAACGAATGGCACGTAAAATACGAACGGGATCTTCTTGATAGCGCAGAGTAGGGTCGCCAATCATGCGAATTTTTTTGTCTGAAATATCTTGAAAGCCGCCTGTGTAATCAATAATGGCCGAGTCTCGCACATCATAATAAAGTGAGTTAATTGTAAAATCTCGGCGCCACGCATCATCTTCTAAGCTGCCATAGACATTATCTCGTACGAGCATGCCGTTTGCATTGGTTTTTTGGTCAATTTGTTTATCGGTTGTTTCACTGCCTCTGAACGTTGCGACCTCGATGATTTCACGATGATATAAAATATGTACGAGTTTAAAGCGACGGCCGATAATACGTGCATTTTTAAATAGTTTTTTAATTTGGTTCGGTGTTGCATTGGTCGTCACATCAAAATCTTTAGGCGATTTCCGAAGTAATAAGTCGCGCACACTGCCGCCGACAAGATAGGCATCGAAGCCTGCGCTGTTGATGCGGTTGAGTACGGTCAGTGCATTAGGACTTATCTCTGTTTTAGAGAGGTGATGCTGGTTGCGCGGTATGATATAGTCAGCATGGATATCTGCTCTTTTAGATGATTTGTTACGCAACAATTTTTTAATAAAGGTGATAATTAGAATGCTCGCATGATGACTGTTATGGTGGAGTATTATAGCTGGGTGCTTTTAAAAAGTGAATGCATTAGGTGAGATGATATGGAATGGCTTAATTTAGTTTCGAGTTTATTGGCTTTAGTTATTTTAGAGATTGTACTCGGTATTGATAATCTTGTTTTTTTAGCGATACTCACAGAGCGCTTGCCACGTGAGTCACGCAAGCGAGCAAGGCGTTTGGGGCTAACCTTTGCATGGATGACACGTTTATTATTGTTAGCCTCAGCGGTTTGGCTGGTTCGCTTAACCACGCCACTGATTAGCTTTCTTGATTTTAGTTTTTCAGCGCGTGATTTATTTTTGTTAATAGGTGGTGCATTTTTAATTGCGAAAGCAACGCAAGAAATTCACCATGAAGTTGAGCCAGATATTATCGAAGAAAGCCCAGGAAAATTCTCTGTGCCTGTTGCAAGTTTTTACGGGGTTGTTTTGCAAATAGGCATAATGGATATTATATTCTCACTGGATAGTGTTTTAACAGCCATTGGGTTAACGCCATATTTTTGGGTGATGGCAGCGGCTATTACGATTGCGATTATCATCATGATTTGGGCGAGCGAGCCTGTGAGTGCCTTTATTGAGAAACATCCGACCATTAAAATGTTGTCACTGAGCTTTTTAATTTTAATCGGCGTGCTTTTGGTTGCAGATGGTTTAGCGTTTCATATTCCAAGAGGCTATATTTATTTTGCAATGGCCTTCTCACTGGGTGTCGAGGCACTCAATGCTTTAAAACGCAAAAGCCGTAAGAAAAAAAGTAAATAAATATTGGAGATGTAGTCATGTTATGGGTGAAGGCGTTTCATGTGATTGCCATGGTGGCGTGGTTTGCAGGACTTTTTTATTTGCCGCGGTTATTTGTGTATCACACAGATGCAACAGATGGAATTAGTCTTGCGCGATTTAAAATTATGGAACGGCGTTTGTATTATGGCATTACCTGGCCTGCTGCACTGCTTACCACAGGGCTTGGCTTATGGCTTTTAATGACCATGCTGCCTTACTATCAAAAAGCTGCGTGGCTACATGCTAAATTAGGACTAGTTGTTATTTTGTGGGGGTATCATCTACTGTGCGGGCATTTTGTTCGGCGGTTTAAGCACAACCAAAACACACGCACAGCTTTGTTTTATCGCATTTTTAATGAACTACCAACGGTTTTGCTAGTTGCTATTATTATACTTGTGATTGTTAAGCCTAGTTTTTATTAGGGTGCATTGGGTATATACAGCAACGACGTAAATCGGTTGAAGCAATTTAGGCGGGTAAGTACGAAACGTGAAGGGGCATGGTGTTGATGAGTCAACTGACGCCAAAATCTTGACCTTTATTCGATATTGGCGTACAATATCGATATACCAATTCGATATTGGCGCCATAAGAAAATGATACCACGATTACTCAATTTACCTAAAGATGAAAGTTTTTTCTTGTTTGGTGCGCGTAGTACAGGAAAAACAACGATATTACGAAACCTTCCTTGGTTAAAAGAAGCTGTATTTATTAATCTCCTGGAAGCTAAAACGGAGAATCGATTTGCCCGCAATCCTGATGAGTTAAGCGCAATTGTAAGGGCGCTTCCGGGTAATCAATCACACGTTATTATTGATGAAATTCAAAAGCTTCCTAAATTGCTAGATATTGTTCATGATCTTATTGAAACAACCGACAAAAAATTTATTTTAACAGGTTCAAGCGCTCGTCGATTAAAACGGGACGGAGCAAATCTACTTGCTGGACGAGCCTTTGTTTATCATTTGTATCCTTTTTCATTTCTAGAAATTGAGAACCAATTTCATCTTAATCAGGCATTACAATACGGTTTGCTACCGAAAATTTTTGAGTATAAAACAACACAAAAGAAAGAACTTTTTTTAGAGGCTTATGCCAACACTTTTCTTAAAGAAGAAATTTGGCTAGAGAAATTTATTAGAGAGCTTGATCCTTTTCGTTACTTTCTTGAAGTCGCAGCACAGTCAAATGGTAAAACAATTAATTTTGCTAATATCGCGAGAGACATCGGTAGTAACGATAATACGGTTAAGAGTTATTATTCTATTCTTGAAGATACGTTAATTGGCTCATTTCTTCAGCCATTTCAGCATTCATTTCGTAAGCGTTTAAGTAAGTCACCCAAATTTTATTTTTTTGACCCTGGGGTTGTACGGGTTCTAACGGGCCAGATTGAAGTACCGATCGTTGAAAGAACAAGTGCATACGGCGAAGCATTTGAGCATTTTATCATTACGCAATGTAAACAATTAGCGAGCTACTTTCATCGCAATTTTCGTTTTTCATATTTAGCAACAAAAGATGGTTCAGAAATTGATTGCGTTGTTGAGCGCCCGGGCCTGCCGATATTATTTATCGAAATTAAAAGTACAGAATCTGTTGAAGAACGTCAGTTATCAACACTTAAGACGCTTGCTACAGATTTTGGTGAATGTGAAGCGGTTTGTTTTAGTCGCGACGCATACCAAAAGCAATATGGAATAATTAAAGTCTTTCCTTGGGCTGATGGGATTAAGCATTATTTTAGTGATAAGTCATAAGAAAAAAAGTAAATAAATACTGGAGATGTAACCCATGTTATGGGTTAAAACATTTCATGTAATTGCAATGGTCGCATGGTTTGCAGGGCTTTTTTATTTACCGCGATTATTTGTGTATCACACTTTTATTAGGGCGCGTCTTAAATCTCAGCGTAATAGCTTGATCTTGGGCGCTTAGGAGCTGGCATACTTGTTTCTTCCTGCTCTTCCTGATTCGGGTAATAAAATGACATAGGACTGCTGCTGATAGCTATTGCTGGAGGCTGTACATCATCTTGCATTGCTGGAGCATCAAGTCGCTCTTCTGCTGACATATAATTGCTTGGCCTTTTCATGCCTTCAGGGGCAAACCAAGTTTGGTCTGATTCTTGTCGAACCGTTGATTTAAAAAGACCTAAGGCTGTTTTTTCGTCGTTGTCTTCTTTCCTTAGACACCGGCCTAACATTTGTATTAAATCACTGGGTGTATGGGTGTTTTTTAAGCTGAGCATCCAACCGGCTTTGTTATCATCATATCCCTCTTTGAGTAATCGAACGGCAATAGCAATGCCTGTAGATGCTTCTTTAAATTCATTTAAAGTATTTTTTTTGTTTTTTGTTCCTGAGTGTACTTGGTAAATCTCAGGCCCTGATGGTATTTGTTCTAATATCTCAGCGAGAGCAGCGGCTTCATCTAGACTGTTAACATAAATAATACCTTTATGATGTTGGAGTGTTGTGTTTTGCTCATCTGGATGAATATGATTTTCAATCATAAATTTTACATCAGTAAGAGATAAATCATCAGGCAAGCTATTGTCAATCAGTAAAGGACACAAAATACCGGCGTTAATGCCTTTGTTTCTATCAAATTTAAAGCAAGGTGTGT
>JASJHH010000007.1:0-21990 GCA_033791145.1 Legionella sp. | reverse complement strand
TCGCGAAAAAAGCAGACGTTGATATTACTGCAATTTCACAAATGACGGTATGGGGTAATCACTCCGGCACACAATTCCCTGATTTTTATCACGCTAAAATTGATGGTTTACCGGTTGCATCTATGATTAAAGATGAAGCTTGGTTACAAGAAGTATTTATACCCATGATTCAGCAACGTGGCGCTGCTGTTTTAAAAGAACGCGGTGCGTCTTCTGCTGCATCTGCTGCGAATTCTATTATTAGAGGGGTTCAGCACTTAATTACAGATACACCCAAAGGCGAGACGTTTTCGATGGCTTTATCTTCTCGTGGAGAATATGGGGTAGACGAAGGCTTGATGTTCTCGTTTCCTTGTCGTCGTGATTCGCATTTAATCGAACGCGTTGGACAGTCGGGCGATGCAGGTACGCGTTTGTATTCTGAAGAAGGCATTCAAGTTGTATCTGGTTTGGAATTCAATGCATATAGCCAAGAACGATTTGATGCAACGTTAGCCGAGCTTCGCGCAGAACGTGATGCAGTGAAAGATTTAGGGTTGTTGAAAGATTAGATATATACCCGCCTACGTGCCCTGGCTTGTCCAGGGCATCCAGGTTTAGGGTCAGGTTCGTTTGAGTATCGAGTTTTCAATTAATTTTTCTTAAAAACAACCAAAGCCCATTCATCTTCATATTGTGTTTCTTGATGTGTCCAGTTAGGTGCAGCATAGGCTGCTAATAGCTGCTCAACTTGTGTGGCTAAAACGCCTGAAAGTACAAGTGTGCCGCTTGGCTTTAAAAGCGCTTCAAATCGGGATTCAAGCGCTAAAAGAGGCGTGAGTAAAATATTAGCAAGTAATATATCAACAGGTGTTAATAATACTTCAGGTTTTGAGCATATGAGCTTGTTGTTAGAAATATTATTTTTTTCAGCATTATTTTGGGTTGCGATTAACGCTTGGTCATCTAAATCAACAGCGTAAGCCAAGCTTGCGTTAAGCTTTAAAGCCGCAAGCGCCAAAATGCCTGAGCCACAGCCATAGTCTATTATTTTTTTATCTTGAATGTCAGCGCTATCAAGCCAAGTTAAGCATAGTGAGGTCGTCGGATGGGTACCTGTGCCAAAGGCAAGGCCTGGGTCGAGCATAATATTCACAGCATCTGGTTCAGGCGGTGTATGTGATGAAGGACAAATCCACAGGTTTTTACCGAATAAAAGCGGTTTCATATTATCTAAACACACACGCACCCAATCTTGTTCTGGAATTGCTTTGAGTGTGTGTGATAGCTTTGGATAATCTTGTAATAAAGCTTGCCATGCAGCTTCGGCGTCTATTGCATTGGCATACAGTGCTTCTGCAATAGAATAGCGCCAAAGCGGTGTTTCACCCGGTCCTGGTTCAAGAATAGGGTCGTCTTCTTGATCAACTAAAGCCACCGATAAAGCACCGTTTGCTTCAAGGTGCTCAGAGATTGCTTCAGCATGTTCACGATGACAGGGTTTTACATGGAGCTCAAACATGATTAGCCTTCTTTGAGTAATGCTTCTAAGTAATGAATATTGGTTTCACCTGCGATAAAGCCTTTATCGTTGATGAGTTTACGATGCAAATCAAGATTGGTTTTAATGCCGTCAATAATGATTTCATCGAGTGCATTTCGCATGCGGGCAAAGGCTTCATCACGTGTTTTACCATGCGTAATCAGCTTACCTATCATAGAGTCATAATGAGGCGGCACGGTATAGCTGCCATAAATATGTGAATCAAATCGAATGCCAGGGCCACCGGGTTGATGTAATACATTGATTTTTCCGGGGGATGGCATAAATGTTACAGCATCTTCAGCATTAATTCGGCACTCGACGGAATGTCCCTCGAATGTAATATCGTCTTGCGTTAAAGTGAGTGGTAAGTCACTTGCCATGCGAATTTGCTCTTTGATGAGATCAACACCTGTAATGCATTCAGTCACAGGATGCTCTACTTGGATACGCGTGTTCATTTCAATAAAATAAAAACAGCCATCTTCATATAAAAATTCAAAGGTTCCCGCACCGCGATAATGCATTTTACGACAGGCATTCACAACACATTGGCCCATGCTGTGACGCATTTCAGGTGTAATACCAGGGGCTGGAGCCTCTTCAATGACTTTTTGGTGTCGGCGTTGCATAGAGCAGTCGCGCTCACCTAAGTGTACGGCATCTCCTCTGCCATCACCTAGAACTTGGAATTCGATGTGGCGTGGATTTTCTAAGAATTTTTCCATATAAACGACAGGGTTATTAAATACGGCTTTTGCTTCACTCTGTGTTAAAGCAATGGCGTTTAATAAATTAGATTCGCTGTGTACAACGCGCATGCCGCGTCCACCGCCACCACCGGCAGCTTTAATAATGACAGGATAACCAATATCGCGACCGAGCGCTAAATTGGTCGCATTATTATTGGTGAGTGGGCCATCAGAGCCTGGTACACAGGGCACACCAGCTTCTTTCATAGCACGAATGGCAGAGACTTTATCGCCCATTAAGCGAATAGTTTCAGGGCGTGGACCAATAAAACGAAAACCACTTTGTTCGACCATTTCGGCAAAATCAGCATTTTCAGATAAAAAACCATAGCCTGGATGAATGGCAACGGCATCGGTGACTTCAGCTGCTGAAATAATCGCAGGAATATTTAAATAGCTTTTAGTTGATGCAGCAGGTCCAATACAGACCGTCTCGTCTGCAAGGCGAACGTGAAGTAAGTCTTTATCAACGTCTGAATGTACGGCAACGGTCTGAACACCAAGCTCTTTGCAGGCGCGTAAAATGCGTAGTGCGATTTCACCACGGTTGGCGATCACAATTTTACTTAACATATGCGTGATCTCCTATTTTATTCAATAATAAAAAGTAATTCGTCATATTCAACTGGATCACCGTTTGAAGCAAAGATGGCTTTCACGACGCCTGCTTTATCAGCTTCGATTTCATTGAACATTTTCATTGCTTCTACAATGCACAAGGTATCACCTACAGCAACGGTTTGACCGATTGTTGCGAACGGTGGGGTTTCAGGAGATGAGGAAGAATAATAGGTGCCGACCATAGGGGAGTGAATTTTATGTCCATTGGGTATAGATGCGGTATTAGCAGCTGCTGGCATTACAGGCGTTGCTGCTTGTATCGCAGGCGTAGGCGCAATCACATGTTCTGTAATGGTTTGTGTTTGGGTTGGGCTTGAATGGCGTATTAAACGCAGAGATTCTTCGCCTTCTTTAATTTCAATTTCTGAAATACCCGTTTCAGTGAGTAATTCAATTAATTTTTTAATTTTTCGGATGTCCATAGTATTTTTTCTCGCTTAATTTAATTCATGAATAATGGCATCTAAGGCTAAGTGATAGCCGTAGGTGCCAAAGCCTGTAATGGTACCGCGCGCAATATCTGAAAAATAAGAGGTATGGCGGAAGATTTCTCTGGAAAAAGGGTTAGTAATATGTACTTCAATAAAAGGTAGTGCTACGGCGAGTAGCGCATCACGTAGTGCAATGCTTGTATGAGTGAAAGCCGCCGGATTAAAAATAAGACCACTTACGCCGTTATCAGATGCTTCATGAATGGCTGTAATTAATTCTGATTCAGAGTGGCTCTGTTGCGTTTTAAGTGAAATTTGATGTGATTCAGCTTTTGCTTGAAGAGAGAGATTTAATTGCTCGAGCGTTTGTGTGCCATAAAGGGTAGGTTCACGTAGCCCTAAAAGGTTTAAATTAGGTCCGTTGAGCACAAAAACTTTTTTCATACAATAAACAACTGTCAAAAAACAAAAAGCTATTTTGACATAATCTGCGAACTTTGTCTAGATAGACGAAGTTCGCAGCATGTTTGCAGATATACTAACTATTTTCGTTATACTCACCGCAAGCAGCTAGGCTGTTTGCTTCAGCAGCTTTAAGAAGGGCTTCTTGTGCATTTGGAATATTGGCTTCAACACCTGACCAAGCTTTTAAGCAGGCTTCTTGAAGGGCGCGCCCGTAAGAGAAGCTTAGCATCCAAGGTTGTTCACCAAAGTTGTTAATGGCATTCAGGTTGATAATAGATTGTTTCGGGGTTTGTCCACCAGATAAGAAATTAATTGAAGGCACCGCAGCAGGTACTTGGTTTCTAAATACACTTAAGGTGTATTCAGCAATTTCTTCAGGTGTGCTAAACGAAGTATGTTCTTTGCCGCAAGTCACCATGCTGGGTTTTAAAATCATGCACTCTAGGGCGACTTGATGTAGAAATAAAGCATTAAAAACCTCATGTAAAATCACTTCACTGGCTTCAGCCGCATGCTCAATGCTGTGGTTGCCGTCAATAAGAAGCTCAGGTTCAACAATAGGTACTATTCCTACATGCTGGCAAATGGTGGCATAGCGTGCGAGTGTTTCAGCACTTGCTTTAACAGCAACAAGGCTTGGTGTGAATTCTGAAATGCTAAATACAGCACGCCATTTAGCAAATTTAGCGCCTTGCTGTTTAAAATGTAGTAGACGCTCTTCAAGGCCATCTAAGCCTTGGGTAATTTGTTCGCCATCGGTATTGGCTAAGTTAATTAGGCCTTTGTCTACTTTAATGCCGGGCAAAATATTTTTTTTAGCAAATAACTCGGGTATAGAAGTACCTGATTGATCTTTCTGTGTAAATGTTTCTTCAAATAAAATGACACCACTAATGTATTGCTCAAGGTTTTCTGTTGAAGCGAGCAAGAGGCGATAATCACGTCGATTGTCTTCGGTATTTTCAATTTGAATACTATCAAATCGTTTACCTATTGTATTATTACTTTCATCAGCTGCTAAAATTCCTTTTCCTGGATGGGATAAAAGGTCAATTGTGTTTGATAATTCTTCATGATGTGTCACAGATATTGCTCCTTTGGCTGCTGATTATTATCTTATTTTATCGTGAAATATATTTTTCCCGCACAATACGTTGTATAGCGAAACCACGGTCTTTTAGACTAGAAAAAGATTCATCTACCATACCAGGATTTCCACATAAGTAAACGATGTCTTCTTCTGGGTTTAAATCAAGTTCAGGAAAGGTGCTTTGGACATATCCTGCATGCATATTGTGTTTGAGCGCATCTGATTTTTCTCGGCTTAATTGTGCGCGGTAAATCACCTGCTGAGGGTATTGACTCGAAAATGCCCTAAATTCATCATGATAGAGGATGTCTTCGTGTGTTTGCACGCCTTGTAAAATAACGACATGGAGTTTTGGATTTGCATCAAGTCGTTTAGACAGTTCGGGCAGCATGGCGCGGTAAGGGGTAACCCCTGTACTTGTAGCGACAAAAATATAACGCGTTGGATCTTCTTCTTTAAGGGTCAAACGACCAAAAGGACCTGTTGTTTCAAGGGTGTCGCCAGGCTTTAAATTAAAAAGTAGTTGGGTACCTACGCCATCTTTGACAAACCCTGCTGCGAGTTCTAATTGATGACGTGCATTGGGTGGGTTTGCAATGCTATAGCTTCGACGTAAAATTTTATCATCGCGCTTAATATGCATTGTAATAAATTGCCCGGGCATATAATCTATAGAGGTTTTAGGTGTAAACACAAAGTGCTTAACGGAGGGAGTGAGCATGTATGCCTCTTCCAAGGTAATACTAAAGGTGTTAGCCTGCATAATGACGCACTAATTAAAATAAGAAAGGTTCACAATATGCGTCTAAAAACATCAAATTGCAAGTGCAAATAGGGTTTTTATGCCTGATTTAGTATCTATTCTTACAAATTTAAGTAAATCGCTCGCGCCGATTCAAGCGCTTCTATCGGGTTTTGGTTATTTATTAGGCATTACCTTGGTCATGATCTCTATTGGAAAATTTCGGAAAATAGGGGATGCGCGTGCGCAGTCGCCTTCACAAGAAAAAATGTTTGTACCTACTGCTTATTTAATCCTAGGTGTCGGACTTATTTTTCTACCAACAGCTGTGAGTACACTTGCGAATACAGCATTTGGTAGTAATAATGTTTTAGCGTACTCTCCTGACGGCGAAGATAATATAACCGCGGCTGTTAAAATGATGATTCAAACGGCCGGTATTTTATGGTTTGTGCGCGGCTCTGTACTGCTTGCGCATGGTAGTGAGCCTGGTGTAAAAGAAGGCTCAAAAGGATTAATGTTTATTGTCGCGGGTATTTTCGCATTAAATTTTGATAACACAACGGATGCAATTAATTATGCGTTAACGCATTTTTTCTCACTGATGAGTATGGTAAAAGGCAATACAACAGGGTGAGTTAGTTTGAGATAATTTAAGACTCGGGTGAGTCATCTTCGTCACAAATTTTAAGCTGATTAGCCTTAGCAAAGTCTAAAATAGATTGATAAATCTGAGGGCTCGATTCTTTGAGTTTTCGATCAAGTAAAACGCATTTATATCCTTCGTGATTGACGCTCGGTTGTAATAAAGGCGAATAATGAATACGGCTGTTTTTAAAGCTTGCCAGTGCACCACTCATGCGCTCAGCCCAATCACTCGGACGAAATGCTTTGCCTTCGGGCGTTACCCCTTTGATTACAATTTTGTTGTCGCTTTTTTTAGTCATAGGCAATCACAGGGTAGATTTAATATGGATTTAATATAGGCTCAATGTGTACAGTATAGCACCAAAGGCGTTATTTTATCACAAATCACATGATTTTCGTAGGCCTTAGATAAGCATATCAAGGTGAAATATGATAGTATTTGAAATATGGCAGCATGACAAGGGATAAACAATGAAACAAAAAAACACGCACAACGGCATTTATTTACTACCCAACTTGTTTACGACAGCGAGTTTGTTTTCTGCTTTTTATTCAATTATTGCGTCATTAAAAGGGCAGTATGATATTGCGGTGATTGCTATTTTTGTGGGAATGGTATGGGATGCATTAGATGGACGTATTGCACGGATGACCAATACGCAAACTGATTTTGGTGCTGAATACGATAGCTTATCAGATATGGTAACGTTTGGCGTTGCACCATCTGTCTTATTATATAGCTGGGCGCTTGAAAGCCTTGGGAAATTTGGCTGGTTAGCTGCTTTTATTTATACAGCAGCTGTGGCTTTACGGCTTGCGCGATTTAATACACAATTAGAAACAGCAGACAAACGCTATTTTCAAGGGTTAGCTTGTCCTGCTGCTGCAGCTGTACTCGCTTCTTTTGTTTGGATTTGTCACACAGGACAAGGCGCTAATTTATTGACAGGTTGGATTTCAGTTGGGTTTTTGCTACTTGTCGCCGCTTTAATGGTCAGCAACATACGATATTATAGTTTTAAGAAAGTAGATCTCAAAGGAAAAATTCCTTTTATTCATGTGCTCTTAATTGTATTGTTATTTGTGACGATTGCAGCTGCGCCGTCTGTGATGTTGTTTTTTGCATCATTAGGCTATGCACTTTCCGGGCCATTTCAAACCTTAACGGGGCTCAAAAAAGCACGTGGAAAGCGCAGAGGTGTGCTCAAAAAGAAATAAATTATTCAGTTTCACCAAAAAAATCATTCACGAGATTAACCAAGGCATGGGTCATGCCTTCTTCGTCTGGGCCGTCGATATTTAGGGTAAGCTTACTGTTTTGACTTGCGGCAAGCATCATGACGCCCATAATGCTTTTACCGTTGACTTTTTTCTTGTCTTTGGTGACATCAATTTGGCTTTGAAATCGGCCAGCAGTTGAAACAAATTTGGCCGAAGCACGTGCGTGCAGGCCTAGTTTATTGATAATGGTAATTTGAGTTTCTATCATGGTAATTAATTTACCATGATAGTTTTAATACTGCAAATTGAAACGCATATTACATTGATAATCAAAAAAAAACGATTACACTTAATATTAAGGCTGTTTAAAGTTTTTAATTTTAAGGAGTATTTGTATGCATATTGAATTCACAGGGCATCAAGTTGAAATTACAGATGCGTTAAAAGCATTTACTGAAGAAAAGTTCGGTAAATTATCGAGGCATTTTGATAGAATCACGTCAATTCATGTGACGTTTGATGTTGAAAAACTAAGCCAGATAGTTGAGGCAACGATATTAGTGCCCAAGAGCGAGTTGCATGCAAGTGCTGAATCCGAGAACATGTACACGGCAATTGATGAGTTAGTGGGTAAGCTCGATAGGCAATTGATTAAATACAAAGAAAAAATGGAAGATCACCGCGAATAAACATGACTTGGCCCGAACAAGTCGGGCCAAGTAGGCGAAACTATTTAACTTTTTTCTCTTTAAACAATACATGCTTACGTACAACCGGATCGTACATCATGAGTTCCATTTTTTCAGGATGGTTTCTCGGATTTTTGGTTGTGGTTTTGTAGTAACCAGTACCTGCGGTTGATTCCATTTTTATCTTGACTGTTACAGCGGCCATGGTCGTGTTCCTCTATATTTAATAGATTAAATTAAATTTTTTCGCCTTTTGCACGAAGCTTTTTAAGTACAGCTTGAATGCCTAATTTATCAATAATACGAAGGCCTTTCGTGCTGATTTTTAAGGTAATAAAGCGCGCTTCTTCTTCAATCCAAATGCGATGTTTTTGGATGTTAGGAATAAATCGACGTTTAGATTTATTGTTGGCATGAGATACCCGGTTTCCTGAAGTAGGTCGTTTGCCTGTAATTTGGCAGATTCGTGACATGCTGTTGCTCCGCAAAGTTTAATTCAAAATATAAGTCGCGTTTTATACCAAATTATAGATTTAGATGCAATTAAAATCTGCTTTCCGAGATGACATTTTAGCGGGGGCTGTGTATAATAGGTTAATTCTGATCTTTTGTTGGGCATAAAATGGATAATTTAAAGCATCGAGGCATTAAGAGTTTTACTTTACGTGCGGGGCGCTTAAGCCCTCGTCAGGCACGCGCACTAGAGCATTTTTTACCTGATTATATTTTACCGATGCAAGAGACTCCCTGGTGTTTGAAAAGCGCATTTGCTCGTACGGCAGATACAGTCGTTGAGATTGGGTTTGGTATGGGGCAGTCGCTGATTCAAATGGCTAAAGAACGACCTGAGATTAATTTTTTAGGTATTGAAGTGCATCGTGCAGGCATTGGCAGTTTAGTGGCCGATGCGCATGATGCAGGGCTCACTAATTTACGTGTTGCACCTTATGATGCTGTTCAGGTGTTTCAACGCTGTATTGCACCGAATAGCCTTGCTGGTATTCAAATCTTTTTTCCTGATCCATGGCCTAAAGCACGTCATCATAAGCGACGCTTGATTCAATCTGATTTTGTACGTGAGCTCGTTCAAGCACTGCGTTTAGATGGCTTATTACACTGTGCCACCGATTGGGAGGATTATGCGAATCATATGCAAGAAGTCTTAACAGCTGAACCTTGTTTATCTAATCAAGTAGCAATAGGTGAATTTTCACCGAGACCTGATGTAAGGCCTCTCACAAAATTTGAGGCACGAGGAAATCGCCTAGGTCATGGGACATGGGATTTAATGTTTAGGCGTATTGATGTTTGAGCAATTCTGGGAAAAATTTAGAGGTTATGTTTTTCTTGAACTCTTAGACGATGGGGTTAAGTTTTCTGAAACAATTGCTCGATTAAAGCAAGCTTTATTGAATAGTTTAGAAAACACACCCGACAGTGTTGCTACAAAACGTAAAGCAAAAAAATCTGCAACGCCTCAAAGTAAAGCCGCTTCTGATTTTCACGATGATAAGGCGCGTGCAAGAAAAGAAATGCTTGAAACAATTGATCTAATTGTGACCTATATTTGTGATGCCCTTGCAGCGCATTGTTGGGATGAGGATTTTTTGAAGGTATTAGGAAATCCAGGCAAGAATGACCAACCGCCGTTTGTTCTGGACGAGCAATACGATTTAATGCCCGTACTTAATGTTAAGCGCTTATTTAATGCCTTGTATCACCTTGAGCGTGGTTTTAAACATATTGAGTCGAATGCTTGTTTAGAAACCATTCGTTATTTGATTGCTGAAAAAGAAGGGGTAACAACAGAAGAAAAACAAGGTTGGGGGGCTTGGGCTTTTTCATTGGGAATCTCCTCGGTTTCTTTTGTATACAGAAATGGGAAAGCTGCACTATATAGCACTCTTGCGAGCAGTAGAGTTAAGCCAATGCTAGATGATTTTCATTTGGCATGTGAGTTGATTTTATCGATTGAACCTGAATTTTTGAAGGCATTTAAACCTGAATGGGATTGGATAGGAAAGCATTTTGATTCTCAATCCGTGACTAATATCTTGAATAAAGTGGGCATGTTTTTAGATAAAAAAAATGTCTCTGAACTACTGCAGAAAATGTTTTTTTTACTGGGTCTTTTATTAAAACAGTTAGAGGTTAAGGGGCTCAAAGGCGTTGATTATTCATTACTGAACCAATTGCTGATTGCTTTAGGCGATATGCTTGATGAAAAAACGCAAGCGATTCAAAGTAAATTCTCAGATCCTGAAAAGGTGTTTTCTGACTTTAAAGAATGGTTATCAACACATGATAGAGAAGCTGCTTTAAAGATTGAAAAAATAAAAAAATTAGCAGAAACAGACATTAGAGCGAATTTTTCAAAAACAGAAACACAAGTGCTATCAATTAAATTAGGTCAGGCATTAAAGCGTTTAAAAGGTAATTCGTTTGATTTTTTACATTATATTCCAATTCTTCAGCATGCATTGGGGCTAATGTTTGAAATCAGTAATAAAATAAGCACACTGAGTAGTGAATTACAGCAGGCCATTCGAAGCGTGGTAGATTTGTTTATCAGTGAATATGTATCGAAGTGGGTTGCACTGGTTGATAAAGTAGAATGTGTTACATTGAGTCGAGATGCCTGGCTGACAGATTCTTTTATTCAATGGCTCAAACAATATTATGATGCAGGTGTTGTCAAAGTAAGTTCTTTTGTCAAACTAAACCCATTCGATGAAAATGTATTTAAACAAGAACGCCTTACTAAGGCCAATGAACGTCTGGTCTTATTTGGACAAAATGAACACCAAGTAACGAATGTATTGAAGCCGGCATTTGAGGCTGTACAAAAAAGTAATGCTGCAGGTGCTTATCAAGTGCTACAACCATTGCTTGAGAAATATAATCCCCAATTTAGCAATAACTTGCTTAATCAATGTAAAAAAAATGAAGATAATGGTTTAGCATGTTATCCCTTGCTTGATTCTGAGAATGATTCAGAAGACCAATTGATACATTGGTTACATGCTGAGTTTGAGCATATCAAACAAGCCGAAAAGTTCACAACGGCATCAACGAAACGATTAATACAAAAATTGGGTGGTCCAGAAATACAAATTGTATTTGATGCGACACCTCTGACTCCTCCCGTTCAATTTAAAGACTTAGCGCTTGCATCAGAGCGAAAAATAAAAAAATACGTAGAGAATGCACCTGGCTCGACACTCGATAAAGCAAGAAAACAGATTAAGCGCATCAGGGATCACATTGAGCCTTTCATGAATAAAGAAGGGAAAAAAGACGCTGCATTAAGTTTAGCCAATAGCCTTTTGATTTTAGATTATTTAAAAAGCTCTTTTGATGTATTAGAGAATTGGAGCAGTGATGATAAAATGTACTGGTATGTGCCTAACACCACATATATTCCTAATGCAACCTATACGATAAAAACCCTTTCATTTTTAGATCCTTGGGTGCGCATTATTATTACGCTTTATGGCTATTATGATGCAGTGCTTGATGAGTATAACCAAGCGTATCAATATGGCAATGATATTTATCAAACGCAAAAAAACTATTATCAATGGCCTGATAATCAAGATAAAGATCTTACTTTGATTAAACATGCATTTTATGCATTAAACCTTGCACCTATGGTGCTTCAAGGCTTATCAGAAGGACAACCAGATTTTATTTCTAAGGTGACAAAACTCAAAATAATGACTGAAGCGAATCAATTCGCAGCGACAATCGCACCACTTAATCAGCATCTTAATATTCAGCAGGCTGCGATTCGTTATCCCGTATTAGCTTTTGATTTGATGGGTGTACTAGGCAATCATTTGCTGCTGAATCAAGGGGTTATCCCAAAGCTTACAGATGCTGTAAAAGCATTATCAGATGCTGTGTATCAAACCATGATGGCGCAAGGTTTAGATAGTTTAAATAACAACGTGTTTCATGCTTTACGTCGTTTTGGTGATCAAAAAGAAGTTGAAGTAACGCTTGAACCCGGGATGTTATCTTTATGGCTTGAAATGCTTACGCTTGATTGTATGCGCTCTTTTTTAGCGCCTTTGACTGTGCCTTCAAAGGATTACATCAGGCTTTGTATGAATGCTGAGTCGTATCATGTGCGTAATACAGCATTGCTCGATAGCCCTCCACATAATGCATACAACAACAAACGCTTTAATGATGATAAAGTACTTGAAGTGCAAGAAAGAATGGCGCGTGAGCGGGCTGTTGATCGTGCAATGAAAGCTGAATTTTCGCGTCTTCAAAAAAGTCAAAAATTTAAATTAAAATATGCAGGTAAAGCTTATACAGATGGGTTAACCCAAGCACTGCGTCCTGAGATACAAGCACGCACAAAAGGCAGCGGTCTAATTGAAGATAGAGTGTTTAATTTGTTTCATGAAACTTCTGAAAAATTAGAGAACTTTGATTTGGGTCAAGATAAAGGTTCATGTCGGCTAGATCTCATGCGTGAATCTATTTTAGCGTTAGAATATTATTTAAAACCAAATTATTCTGATCGACATAATTTGTTGTTTTATTTATTTGAGAATAAAAAAGCACATGCAAAAAAATGGAAAAAAGTAACTCAACTTAAGGCATTGGTTGATGATAATACGCAGCCTGTGAGTGCACGAATTCATGCTATTAAAAAACAGATGGACAAGAAAAAAGAGGATGCGAGTGAGAAGAGTACATGGTTCTTGTTGGAAGGCCTGAAACAGTGTTTGTTATGGATTTTGCGTTGTCTTAAACATTATGTTTTTAAAACAGAGGATGTAAAAGCGCTGAATAACTTGAACTTTGCAGCTGATTTTAATAACCCGGAAATAGCGGTTTACGATAGATTATATGCAGCAGATGCGCGGCGCCTAGATGCAATATGCAAACAACTTCGTGTACTTAAGAAATATTTAAAATTGAAACCCAATAAATCAGCCTCTGATAGGCGTTCTGTTTTGTTTGAAACAGACACAACGCGAAAAAACAAACAGGACTGGCTGGATGAACTATATAAAATTGTTAACAATTCAGCGAAAAACCCACGAGACAAAGTAACTGAACTGCGTGAAGTTATGAATAAACCTAAATTTAAAAATGATATGCAGGCTTATTCTAAGTTTGATAGTTATTTGACGTTTGAAGCTTTTAAACGTGGCGTGCTTTGGTTGTTGTCTTGTGTTGGGCTTTATCGTTGGGCTTTGGATAAAGAATATAAAGCATTAGAGCATGCGGGGTATAAACAAACATGGTATTCAAATTCGCCATTGATTGATATGAGTTTATTTAGTGAAAATAATGGGCCTTCAACAGCACCAATTGATACAGCTAAATCGGCCGCTTCACGGCTTGGTTTGATTTAAGGTGTCGAATGGACTTGCGTCTCTTTAAGAACCCCCCTAAAATCCTACTTTTCTTGTAGAAACATTGGGGAGTAGGTTATGGGATGGGATGGACCTGATAAAGGTAATAAAACACCGTGGGGTTCAAAAGATCAACCACCTGATTTAGAAGAAGTAATCAAACGTTTTCAACGTCAATTTAAAAAAATGCTTTTTAATGGCGGAAAATTAGGGAATTCTAAATCATCAAATCATCCTGCTTCAGCTAATGATGAGAGTGGTGGGCCTTTTTTAGCTGTGTTTTTAATAATTGCAGCTGTAATTTTATGGGCTTTATCCGGTATTTTCATTGTTGATCCTGCAGAAGAAGCGGCCGTTCTTCGTTTTGGACGTTATGTCAAAACAGTTGGCCCTGGCCCACATTGGATTCCGCGTATTATTGAATCAAAAATTCTGATGAATATTGATAGGGTGTCAGATTATTCTTATACAGCACAAATGCTAACACGTGATGAAAATTTAGTATCGGTTGCTTTGGTCGTTCAATATCGCATTGGTGATTTAGAAGCGTATTTATTTAATGTTTCTGATCCGATTGAGAGTTTGCAGCAAGCAACCTCGAGTGCCTTAAGACAAGTCATAGGGACAACGAAGCTCGATGAAATTATTACTGAAGGTCGTGAGCTATGGGGTGCGAATGTCCAAGAATCTTTGGTGGCTATTTTAGAGAGCTATAAAACAGGGATTAAAGTCGTTAACGTGTCACCACAGCCAGCACGTGCGCCTGAGAACGTGCAGGATGCATTTGATGATGCGATTAAGGCACAAGAAGACGAAAAGCGCTTTAAAGAGCAAGCATGGGCGTATGAAGCCAGTGTGGTACCCATTGCTGAAGGAAACGCAAAACGGATTATGGCTGAATCGAAAGCGAGTGCTGAGCGATTTGTATTGCATGCAAAAGGTGCCGTTGCCGAATTTTTAGCTTTGTTACCTGAGTATTTAAAATCTCCGACTGTAACGAGCGAACGTTTGTATTTAGAAACCATGCAACGTGTGCTCAGTCGAAGCAGTACGATTGTTGTTGATGGTAAAGCGGGTAATTTATTGTACTTACCGTTAGATAAA
Organism: Legionella sp.; assembly: GCA_033791145.1. Classification (GTDB taxonomy): domain Bacteria; phylum Pseudomonadota; class Gammaproteobacteria; order Legionellales; family Legionellaceae; genus JAALKW01. The sequence goes on along the minus strand of JASJHH010000007.1, from coordinate 7,327 downwards.
CTCGGTGGACCCAATAATCAACCCATTAAAGCAGAAGAGCCTTTGATTTTGGGGCAGCAAGCCTCACAAAATAACCCAACGGGTGTAGGCGTTTTAGATGGCCGGCAAACCACAAGACCGACAGAACGTTTAGGGAGGAATAGATCATGAAACCGACAAAAATTTTATTGATGAGTGTTGCCCTATTTGTGTTGGTGCTATTACTTGGATGCTTGTTTACAGTGACACAAGGTGAGCAAGGTATTTTACTTCGGCTTGGAAAATTGGTTAGAGATACGCAAACCAATGAGATTAAAGTGCTCAAACCAGGTTTACATGCAAAACTTCCGTTTATGGAAACAACGCGTATTTTTGATACGCGGATTCAAACGTTAGATATTAAATCCTCAAGAATTGTAACCAAAGAAAAGAAAGATGTTTTGGTTGATTATTATGTTAAATGGCGTATTGTAGATTTGTCGCGTTATTTTAAAGCAACAAGTGGTAATCAATTTAAAGCAGAAACCTTGCTTGAGCAGCAACTGAATACTTCTTTAAGAGCACAATTTGGTAAGCGGACCATTTCAGAAGTGGTGTCTGGTGGTCGTGATGATGTGATGGAAGTATTGCGTTCAGGTGCTGAAAAAGGCGCAAGCAAATTAGGAATTCATGTTGTCGATGTTAGAATCAAAGGCATTGAGTTGCCTGCAAACACGAGTAATGCCATTTATCAACGTATGCGTGCTGATATGCAAAAAATTGCAAATCGACATCGGGCTGATGGTCAGGCAGAAGCAGAAGCGATTCGTGCAGGTGCTGATGCAAAAGTCACAGTAACGTTGGCCACAGCACGGAGTGATGGCGATCGCATTAAAGCGGTTGGGCAGGCGAATGCTGCAAGTATTTATTCAGATGCATTTGGTAAAAATCAGACGTTTTTTGAGTTGTATCGTAGCTTAAGTGCTTATGAAGGTAGTTTTAATAATAAAGGTAGCATGTTGGTGCTTGATCAAAGCAGTGCTTTTTTTGATTATTTCAAACAAGGTTTAACACATAAAAAGAGTGGAGTAAGTAAGCATGGCGGGTAAACGCGTTGTTGTTTTAGGGACGCAGTGGGGTGACGAAGGAAAGGGCAAGGTGGTTGATTTGTTGACGCAAAACGCGAAAGCTGTGGTGCGTTATCAAGGTGGTCATAATGCAGGACATACTTTAAAAATTAAAGGCGAGCAAACGATTTTGCATTTGATACCTTCTGGTATTTTACATGCGGGTGTCTGTTGTTATATCGGCAATGGGGTCGTTTTATCACCTGATGCTTTACGCTCAGAAGTCATAGTGCTCGAGAAAAAAGGCGTTGATGTGCGTGGGAGGCTTTTTGTGAGTCCTGCATGCGCTTTAATTTTACCTTCTCATATTGCACTGGACAAAGCACGTGAAGCGCAACGTGGTCGTACTGCAATTGGAACGACAGGGCGTGGCATTGGTCCAACCTATGAAGATAAAATTGCGAGGCGTGGTCTTCGGGTCAGTGATTTATTACATCCCGAACGTTTTGTTTCAAAGCTAACCAAGCTTTTGGCATATCATAATTTTTTACTCACCGAATATTATCATGAAGCACCGATTAAGCTTGAAGATGTATTGGCAGCGTCGCGTGCTTGGGTTGATTTATTAACGCCTATGGTGCGTGATGTGGCAGCAGAGGTACAACGGCATGCACGTGCGGGTGACGCGATGTTGTTTGAAGGTGCACAAGGTGTTTTTCTAGATATTGACCATGGCACCTACCCATTTGTTACTTCATCGAATACGTGTGCGGGTGGTGTGAGTACAGGTTCAGGCATTGGGCCACGGCAATTAGATTATATTTTAGGCGTCACGAAGGCATTCACGACGCGTGTGGGTGGCGGGCCTTTTCCAACAGAATTACAAGATGACGTGGGCGAAGGATTAGCAAATCGAGGTCATGAAGTGGGTGCAACAACGGGTCGCGCTAGACGTTGTGGTTGGTTTGATGCAGTGCTTTTACGCCGAGCGGTTGAGTTGAATAGCTTGTCAGGGCTTTGTTTGACTAAACTCGATGTTTTAGATGGCATGGAAACAATAAAAATTGCCGTAAAATATAAAAATAAAGCAGGTGAGGTTTTAGATTATCCGCCTATTTCGGCTGAAGATTATGATGATGTAGAGCCGGTTTATGAATCCATGCCAGGCTGGTCTGAGTCAACAGAAAATTGTACGCGTTTAGATGAATTGCCAGACAATGCACTTGCTTATGTCAAACGACTGGAAGCTTTGCTCGAAGTGCCTATTGATTTGATTTCAACAGGTCCTGAGCGTGATGCAATGGTTGTGCTGCACGACCCATTTGGAGAATAAGCAATGCAATTTGTTGATTTAAAAACGCAGCTATCTCATATTGAACCGCGTGTTTTGGCGCGGTTTAAAGCTATTTTAGAACACGGGGCATATATTATGGGCCCTGAGGTGCAAGAGCTTGAAGTCGCTTTAGCTGATTTTGTTGGTGTGCCACATGCGATTGGGGTTTCGAGTGGGACAGATGCTTTATTGATTGCCTTAATGGCACTTGATGTGGGTGCGGGTGACGAGATTATTACGACACCGTTTAGTTTTTTTGCAACGGCAGAAGTGATTGCATTGTTAGGCGCTAAACCTATTTTTGTTGATATTGAAAGAAATACGTATAATTTAGATGCGAATTTATTAGAAGCGGCAATTACAGATAAAACCAAAGCGATTATGCCTGTGAGCATGTATGGCCAATGTGCAGATTATGATGCGATTAATCAGATTGCTGCACGTCACGGGCTGCCGGTCATTGAAGACGCTGCGCAAAGTTTTGGTGCAATGTATGAAAACAAGCGATCTTGTGGTGTGACAACAATTGGTTGTACCAGCTTTTTCCCATCGAAGCCTTTAGGCACATATGGTGACGGTGGTGCTTGCTTTACATCTGACGCGGCATTGGCAGAGCGCATGAAGTCGATACGTGTTCATGGGCAAGCAGAGCGCTATCAGCATGTGCGTTTGGGCATTAATGGCAGGCTTGATACGATTCAAGCTGCTATTTTACTTGAAAAAATGACTTTGTTCCCAGATGAAATTACAAAGCGTCAAGCGATTGCTGCGCGTTATACAACGGGTTTAGCAGGGGTTGTCAAAACACCCGAGATTGCGGCCTATAGTACCAGTGTTTTTGCGCAGTATACGATTGAGGTATCTGAACGAGATAGCGTTCAGGCTGCTTTAAAAGCACTGGGTGTGCCAACGGCGGTGCATTATCCGATGGGCTTGCATCAACAGCCCATATTTAAGCAACTGTATCCTGAGCCACAAACGTTTCCAAATACAGAAGCAGCCGCGAATGGTGTGCTGAGCTTACCTATGCATCCGTATTTGACTACGGCTGATCAAGATAAAATTATTCATGCAATAGAAGAAGTCTTACAGGAAGAAAAAATAGCGGTTTAGTCAAGCGCCTACGCTACCCGGCTCAAAGCGCCTACGCTACCCGGCTCAAAGCGCCTACGCCACCCGGCTCAAAGCGCCTACGCCACCCGGCTTGTCCGGGTGGTCCACTAAAATAAGGATATTTAAATATGCCACAACATAAAAAAATTAATCTTGCTTTGGTGGGTTGTGGTCGTATTTCTAAAAATCACTTAGATGCAATCAAAGCGCATCAAGACAAGCTTAATTTAATTGCTGTTTGTGACTCCAATCAAGTAGCGGCAAAAGCCGTGGCACTTGCGCACAAAGCCGCTATTTATACATCATTTGAAAGCATGCTAGACAATCCTGATATTGATTTAGTGATTTTATGTACGCCAAGTGGATTGCATCCAAGGCAAACGATTCAGGCTGCCAAAGCAGGCAAACATGTGCTCACAGAAAAGCCCATGGCAACCCGCTGGAAAGACGGAACAGACATGGTGCGTGCCTGTGATAACGCAAATGTGCGTTTGTTTGTGATGAAGCAAAATCGCTTAAACCCAACCATTCAAGCTTTAAAGCGTGCGATTGATTCGGATAGATTTGGCCGAATTTATCTAGCGAACGTTAATGTGTTTTGGGCCCGTTCACAAGATTATTATAATCAAGGCGGTTGGCGCGGGTCGTTTGAATTTGACGGTGGGGCCTTTATGAATCAAGCCAGTCATTATGTGGATTTGGTCCAATGGTTGCTGGGTCCTGTTCAGTCAGTTCATGCCATGATGGGGACGCTAGGTCGAAAAATTGAGGCAGAAGATACTGGGGTTTTAAATATTCGCTGGCGCCAAGGTACAATGGGCTCGGTCAGTGTCACCACATTAACTTATCCTAAAGATTACGAAGGCTCCATGACCATTTTAGGTGAGAAAGGCACGGTGCGGATTGGAGGCGTTGCTTTGAATCAAATCGAACGTTGGGATTTTAGTGAGTCATTACCAGAAGATGGACAAATTCAAACAGAAAACTATGAAACAGAATCGGTGTATGGTTTTGGACATCTGCCTTATTATGCCAATATGATTGATTGCTTGCAGGGAAAACCCGCGGATATCACCGATGGCCGCTCTGGGCTTTCGGCTTTAGAGCTTTTAGTGGCCGCTTATCGCTCTGCACGAGATGATAAAACGGTTCATTTGCCGCTTGAATTGTAAGGCGAGTTTAATTCTCAAAAAGAAAGCCTGCAACCACACGCCTGTGCTCACTTAGCAAAAGATTAAACGTGCGGCAAGCTGCATCGCGTGCCATACACTCAACACCGATTTGTTTTTCTGCGAACTGTCTTATGATGTCTGAGCGGCGTAAGAAATCAGGGGTGTTTGTGCCAAAAATTAATATCTCAGGTTTTAAATCTAAAATTAAATTCAAGCTATCTTGAAGCACCCAGGGGGTTATCAGTGTGTCACGGCTGATAATAAAATTGCTGTCATAAGCGATATGATTGATTTTAATTTCAGTATGACTATAAGCCTGAATCGTATGGGTCTCGTGTGCTTCTAATTGAATTTGCATGTCTGTATGATGCGTTGTGTTAAAGCAGGATTATACCATAAATTGGAAACATAAAAGCATGAAGATTAAACGCCGTGAAATACCTGAAATTCCCCAAGAACTAGCAGCATTTTCGCCTGTATTGCAACGGATTTATGCATCACGAGGCATTACACAAGAAGCTGAATTAGATAAAGCACTAAAAGCCTTGCTATCTTTTAATACCTTGCTTGGCATAGGTGATGCAAGTAATCGCTTGGTGAAAGCACTGACTCAAAAAGAACGTATTTTAGTGGTGGGTGATTTTGATGCAGATGGTGCAACATCAAGTGCGCTAGCCGTATCAGCCTTGCGAGCTATGGGTGCACATGAAGTCACGTTTTTAGTACCTAATCGATTTCAATTTGGATATGGCTTAACGCCTGGTATTATTGGGGTAGCTCAAAAATGGCGGCCTGATTTAATTATTACAGTCGATAACGGTATTGCAAGTTTAGACGGTGTTGATGCAGCAAACAAAGCAGGGATTGATGTTTTAGTCACAGATCATCATTTAGCAGGCGATGAGCTGCCAAAAGCATGTGCTATTGTGAATCCCAATCAGCCAGGAGATAAATTCCCAAGTAAATCGATTGCAGGGGTAGGTGTTATTTTTTATGTGATGCTTGCTTTACGTCAAGCATTAAGAAAAACAAATTGGTTTGAAACACAAAATATATCTGAGCCTAATATGGCGCAATTTTTAGATTTAGTCGCATTAGGTACGGTGGCTGATGTGGTCACGCTTGATCAAAATAATCGAATTTTAGTGGAGCAAGGCTTAAGGCGGATTCGCGGCGGGGCATGTCGTCCAGGTATTCAAGCGCTCATCGAAATTGCTAAACGTGAAGTCAAATATTTACGTGAAGCTGATTTAGGCTTTGCTGTTGCGCCTAGATTAAATGCCGCAGGGCGTCTTGATGATATGTCGCTTGGTATTGACTGCTTGCTTGCTGAAACAGATGCTGCAGCACAAACGTTTGCACGTGAATTAGATGAATTAAACCTTGAGCGTCGACACATTGAAGGCGAGATGCAAGCGCAAGCTTTAAAAGCCTTAGATAAGCTTGCATCTCTCGGTCAAGCTAAAGATTTACCCGCTGTATTGTGTTTGATGGATAAAACCTGGCATCAGGGCGTGATTGGTATTTTGGCAGGGCGCTTAAAAGAGCGATATCACAGACCCGTGATTGCCTTTGCAAAAACAAGTGAGAAAGAGCTGAAAGGCTCAGCTCGTTCGATTCAGAACTTAAATATTCGAGATGTGCTCGCTGAAATTGATGTGAAAAATCCAGGATTAATCACAAAATTTGGGGGCCATGCGATGGCTGCGGGCTTAAGTTTACCGCCTGAAAATTTTGAGTTATTTCGTGAGCATCTAACCAATGCGATTGAAGTGGCACTAAAAGACGTACGCCTAGAAGGTGTTGTGCTGAGTGATGGCGCGCTCGAGCCAGAAGATTTTAATTTGAAATTTACGAAAGCATTACAACAAGCAGGCCCATGGGGGCAACAGTTTGAAGCCCCTGTATTTGATGATGATTTTGAAATTTTAGATCAGCGCTTAGTCGGTAAAAATCATTTAAAACTCATGTTGCGACATGAGAGCGGGGGGGAGCCACTGGATGCGATTGCGTTTAATATTGATTTAGATACGTGGCCTAATCAGCGAGCACGACGCCTGCATGCCGCGTATAAATTAGATATCAATGTGTTTAGGGGACGAGAGCGGCTGCAATTAGTGATTGCTTCGATGAATATGCTATCTTAATGTATAAATAGAAGCATCTATCATTAAGGAACCGTGATTAATGAATATATTTAAGCATAAACGGGTCAAGGTTTTAATTGCGGATAATAAAGATGCTAATTTAACGATTTTAGAGGCATTATTTGAAGATTTAAATTGTGAAGTGATTAAAGTTTTTTCAGGTGATGAGGCGCTTAAAGCATGCTTAAAGCATGCATTTGCTTGTATTTTTTTAGAAATAAATCTGCCAGATATGAATGGCTTTGAACTTACGAAGCGATTATGTGCGGATGAAAAAACAGCCAATGTACCGATTATATTATTATCAGAGTATAGTGATGATGAAACGGCATCTGTAAAAGCTTATGAGGCAGGTGCAATCGATTATCTTTTAAAGCCGGTTAAGGCTTATGCATTACATGCAAAAGTTAATTTATTTATTCAATGTTATCAACAACGCAAAACACTCCAAGAGCAGCTTGGTCAATTAGATGAAATGGTTCGATTTGATCCGTTAACGCATTTTTATAATCGGCGTCAGTTGAAAGCCGCGCTAGA
>JASJHH010000006.1:0-7891 GCA_033791145.1 Legionella sp. | reverse complement strand
GAAGGATTTAAAAATATTAGTCCAATGCTAAAACTGCATAATTTTGACGAGGGACAACCAACTTATGCTGCGGATTTAAGGCAATTATATAACCGTCAATTTGATGCACTGCAAATGCAACGTGCTTTAGCTGCTTCGAGTCGTTTTAAGCCAGAAATCTTTCATCAGTTAGTAAATGAATTTCAAAACTGTTCTGATGAATCTAAAAACAGTCTTGTTTACTTGTTAAACCTTAAATATAAAATGTTAGGTGATAATGTTGACGAGGTGTTAACGCGTATTCAAGGTATTGCGCCGGCGTCTTTGAACAGGACGATTGCAAAACATTTGCACAACGTATTTTACGTGCAAAATAAGAAACATTGTGTCATTTCACTGGATGCAGTGATTTCTTTTACAAAACAATTTCAAGGCGAAGCAGTGTTAAATAAGATTTTTGATCTGCATAAAAATGGACGTTTTCTTGAAGCATTAACGCGCTTGTATAACAAGCAAGATGCTCAACTCGCTACTCAAGATATTCAGCGTCTTGTAAGCTTGTTTTCTGCTAATTTAAAACAACCTGAGACCTGTTCTGAGAGCCTCGCATCTTATGGGTATCAACTCGCTGTTTTATTTGATGCAATAGAACCAGATGCTATGCAAAGGTTTTATGAGGTGCTCACCGGTGTAAAACTTGTAGTTTTAAATGAATTAAAGTTATTGATGCCCCATCTTTTGTCTGTAGATTTGCAGATGAGCACAATGTCGGCGCTCAGTCAAGCGCAATTTAATCTCCTGTTAACATGCATTGATCAGATGAGTAAGCAGCCAACAAAGACCCATGATCTGAGGATGGAGTTACTGAGGACATTTGAAAGGGCAGGCGTTGTATTCAAATATTCTAAAAGTGGTGATTTTCGTGCAGTGAACGATGATGATGTGATGCCTGATTTAAGTCCTTTTGTTGATCATAAAGACAGGCTGGATCGATTTATTAAAGCGCACATTGCCGTGAAATCAGACGCAGAAGTTAATGTGGTATTAGGACCTATGATTCGCTTTTTCAAACAATTACAGATGAATCGTACTTATTTGAATGAAGTTGAGCCGTTACTTGCATCGCTTGAAAAAACACCATCAGGGTATTGGACTGCTGAATATTTTGCAGGGCTTCTCCAAGCATTACAGCCAGCAACAGATACAGTTTCATTTCCTATTACTTTACTAAAAGATATATTGAAGGATCCAGCGATTGCTGGAAAAAGTCTTGATACAGTTCCAGCTGTTTTTCCTGAAAGTCTTAAGCTGTCATTTCAACTTATTTTAAGTAATACCGTGTTTGGTAGAGAGCAACAGGCTCAATTATGCAAAATTGCACTATTAGAACATAGTGAGACAAATAGTGTCAGTGATTTATTGAGTAATTTGATGGCTTTCTTGGGGACAGATGCTTATAAAGCCAGTCGAAATGATGCCTTAAAGTTGCTTTCAGCTTCAAAAAACATGGATGAACTGAAAGCGCAATTTGAAGCCTGCCAATGGTTGTTAGGGCACAGTGAAGCTAACCAAATAAAATCTAATTGGCCTGAGGTCGGTGCTTTATGGTTAAACGCATTGACGAGCGACCCCAAAGCAAGACTGCTTTTTGAACAAATAAAAGGGATTGATAATAATCAGGCTGAAAAACAAGCGCGTATATTATCAGTGATGGCATATGCTTGTTTTCTTGGTGAGCATAAGTCTGTTTATGATGCAAATAAAAACAACAAACTGCTTCAACGATTAATGGACTTGGATGATAATAAATTAAAGGAATTAGTCGAAGAATTTTCGAATATAACATCTCCTTCAGCTGATAATATGAGACGCTTTATTAAAAAAGCTGTAGGCTCTGACGACAACTCATGGGATGACGGCTTAAAGCAGTTAAAAATTCAGTCTTATGCCGCACCACGGGCTGATTATGCACAGCTTGCATTGACAAGAGAAGCTGATTTGCAACGGATGATTGCGAATACCTATATTAGCGGATCAGAACAAAAAGAACCCGTTCCGGCTAAAAAGGCAGCGGAAATCACACTTGTTTTTGTGTATTTAAAAGCGCTTGAAAGTGGTGATTTACGCTTAGATGGACAAGATTCTCCTATTAGAGAATTAGATGCTGACGCATTAGCGAGCGAATTTGAAAAACATGCAAAGCTTTTTAAGAGAGAGCCTGATGATCTGAAGCTTCAGGCAAAAGTATGGGCGATTTTATTTGAAACACTGGGGCGCTCGACGGGCAAGTATCCGCATTTAGCACAGCAATATGCATTAATTACGAATGATTTGGCGCTTACGGCGGATAGTCGTGTTTTACAATTAGCAACAGGAGAGGGAAAAAGTCACTTTGTTGCAATGCGGGCAGCATTTCATGTTGCGCAAGGAAAAAAGGTTCAGATTTGCACAGCAAAACGAACCTTAGCAACGCGAGATATGGAAGATTATAATCGCTTTTTTAAGTGCTTAAACATTACTAACATAAATATAAAGCCTAAATCGGACGGTGGAGCATATAAAGCAGCGAATATTTCTTACTCAACGTTAGGTGATTTTCAGCTTTTTCTAGAAGAGCAGAAAATGATTGGTAAGCCTATTGATATTAATAGAGACACGGATGCACTTTTACTAGATGAATTTGATTTTATTCTTTTTGATGAAGGGCGAAAAACACAATATAACTCTGCGCGTTCAACGGGTAAAACACCCAAACAAATGATGTGGCTGTATCAGGGGATTAATTCTTTTTATAAACAAATCGATAAAGAGAATACCGCTAAGATCACACCTGCACTGATAAAAGCTGCTTATCAGCATTTGAAAACGATGGCTAGTAGAGATGAAGAGCGCGAATTGTTACTTCAGCGATACTTTACAAAGCCAACTGATTTGGTGCAAATGATTCAGTCTGCAGAGGAAACACATGAACTGAAACGCGGCCAAGGATTTACAGTGCGTGGCTTGGATATTCAGGTGGGTGAAGAAGCTTATCCTATGCAAGAAGTGGTGCCTGTTTCTTCTGATAATCAGCCAATGCTAGGCTCAACGTTCAGTAAAGGTGTTCATCAGTTACTTGCGGTGCTTTTGAATTCAAAAGCAGAAGTGGATGGTGAGCCACAAGATTTTCATGTTCATCCAGAAAGTATTATTGTTAGTTCTCAGGTAGCGCCTGAGATGATTAAACAATGGAATACGTTTGAGGGATTCTCAGGGACGATTTCTTCTGCACAAATAAAGTCACTAAATAATGATTATGAGACAGAAGTACTTCATGTACCTACCAATCAACGTGATTTAAGAACCTGGCATAAACCTGAGTTTTATGACTCTGAGGCGAAGCAGCTAGAGCGATTGGTTGAGCAAATTCATACATGTTTCCATGAAAAAAAATCTATTTTATTTGCATGTAAAGATGATCTTTATGTGGAGCATTTAAGAAAGAAACTAGCTGAGCCAGGGCGTTTAACTAAAGAAGAGCAGGCTAAATTGATTTTTTTCACGAATGAGGAAGCGCGTGATGCAAGTGATGTTTTACAGGAAAAGCGTGAAAAAGAACAATGGTCTGGCGGTAAAAAGGCAGAGGCCGTTGGTTTAGTTGCCTCAGGATTTGGCCGAGGAGACAATGTCGGTGTTGATGTCGTTTTCTTGTTTGATGTGAATGATCAGAACGATAAATTACAAAAAGGTGGACGAACCGCGCGTAATGGTGAAAAAGGGGAAGTTTTTGAGTTTTATCTAAGTCGAGAAATAGCACGAGAAGAAAGAAATTTATATGAGGCCTTAGATAAACTAGGTTGTGATGAGAATAAGATAGAGGGGATCAAGACTACGCTCAAAGATGTTTCAGGTGACACAAAGGCAGAAAAACAATTTGAACGCGTAATGCTTTTGCGTGAATATTTTTTTAGTCTTAATAATGCGCCGAACGAAGGCTATAGGAGCCTGATTGCTCGTTATTCAACGTGGACGACTACGTGTTTAGGTAAAATTGAGGATGGTAAGCTTCGTCAACAGTTCACCAATAAATGTGGTTATAATCTGAAAGCGTTAGATGCAGCATGGGTTGATATTTCAAGTAACGCTGACCTAAATCTTGATGAAAAGTTGGTAGCGATTCGTCGGGTGATTAATAAGCATATAACTGATTTTGTGGATGGCATGGGACAAGATGCCCTTCAAATTGCGCCATTAGAATTACCTCCGGAAGAGGAGATACACATTGAATTGGTTGTGCCAAAAATAACAGGTAGACCAACAGAAGAACAAAGAGCCATTAGTCGTATCTGTAGTGCGATACAACGCACGGGCAAATCAATGATTGGTTCAAGGCTGCTAATTAATGAAATTCCTGCGGCGCTTGATGTGATTAAAGATGCTGAGGTAGAAGATAGTTCTGATGATAGTTCTGATGATAGTTCTGATGATGATTTAGTAGAAAAGAAAAGACCAAGCAAACTAATTGAGCTTGCAGACAAAGTTGCTTCATGTGAATCGTTTGATAGGGTATTTGAAGCAATTACCACGACGCTCGAGCAAGTAAAAAATCCATCGCTGCATCAGAAGGCTGTAAAGGCTGCGCTGGGTGCTATTGATGTTAAAGACTTGTTAAATAGCTTTGATGATGCGTACATAAAAGGAGATTATGTTACTTTGATGGACGAGTTTAGACCCGAATTACAAGGTAAGATTACTAAAGCGCTTTGTCAGGTGAGTATTCATGGCAAAAAAGGTGATGCTGCGAAGCATCGTATTCAAAGCGCGATACCCGTGTTGCAGTATCTTAGTCGCTTTAATCCAGAGCAGAGAAAGGATTGGGCGGACGCATACGTAGAGGCATATATTGGGCAGTCTTATTCTGAGGAAGAAGTTCACTTGCTTGATTTACAGATTGATTCTGGTATTCCAATGCCTTATGAAAATTTCAAAACCATATCACGTGTCGCTAAAAGCACTTACTATGAGATGCAGTTTGAAGACCTATTTGGTTTGTTAATAAACGCAGTTCAGTCTGATTCTGATGGGTATATACGTGCGATAACGCAGTGGGAAAGCTTGGTCAGTAATGATTTATCGCCTCAAGACAAAGAAAGGTTTTTGATTTCCTTTACTCGCACCATGAAAAATCTTGAAGCAGGACAAAACAGAGATGTCTTGGTTAATTTCATTAAAAAAACGAATGCATGGTGGAATAAAAAGGATGGCGCATACAGGGGTGAATTGATAAAGCTTTGGACGAGGTTTGAGCAGTTCGATATGGATTTAAATCATCTAACAAACTGGTTAACCCTCGCGAGTACACCGGGTAACGATTCTCAATTCAAAGGGAAATCATGGTTCCAGGTATTAAATGCAGGATTTGATAATCTTACATTAGACCAACTGACTTTTTATCAGAATAATTTAATTGTTGCTTGGCAGGATCCGGAAGACTTTCAGTCTCAAGTTAAAAAATCAGTGCGATTGACTACTTTTAATGATTGCTGTGCCGGGCTTCGTCGATTTGATGAACTGTTAGAGAACTTTGATTTGGGTATCGCCGATGATTTCCGAGGCAGGTTACGGGCATTAAGTAGTCCGCGTTTTGAGCTTTCAGCGCAATTTACGCTTGCTCATTTTAATGAGCGGGTTCCGAGTGAGTTGATTTTAGGTTTTGTATTCGACTATATGCAAGATACAGCGATTACGCCTGAGCGTGCGAGGGATATGTCGGCGATAGTCGTTTATTGGGATGAAGACAATAATATAACAGATGCTGATGTTAGGGCGCTTGTAGCGAGATTAAATGTAGTAAAAAATAATTTAAGTGATGCTGCATTTAATGCTGTGAAGGAGCTGACAGAGACCTATAAAATGCTGTTTAAGCATTATCCTGATATTCATACGCAACTGCTGTCGTATGCTGCACAACCGAATATTAATCCGGAACGTCTTATAGCGCTAGCTGGGTCAATAGATGATTGGGTTAACACATCTGGGATGACTCGTAATGATGTTGAAGCACTTGCAAATCGATTTGATGTTGTTAGCAGAGCGTTATTGGATTCTGGAACGACAAATGACGATGCATTTGATACGCAAATACATCTGACAAAGACACATAAAATGCTGTTTAAGGATTATCCTGATATTCATGAGCAACTGCTTGGGTATGGCGTAGATAAGAATATTGATCCGAAACGTGTTCAAGCATTGGCATCTTTAATTCAGGAGTGGGCTGACACACCTGGGATGTCCGATACTGATATTCAAGCACTTGCAGGTAGATTAGATGATGTCAGAGATGCGTTATTGATTGATGCAGATGATGCGCGATTTGATGCGCTGATAAACCAAGGATCTACGCATAAGGCTGTGTTTAAGGATTATCCTGATATTCATGCGCAACTGCTTGAGTATGGTGTAAGCCGGCGTATGCCAGGGCAACGTTTTGATGAACTGACCAAGTTACTGCTTTTGGCTGCTGAGTATCAAACGAAGCATCCAGAGGTTCCAATACAGACATTGATTACGGGTATTGACCGTTGGAGAGCTTCAACTGTTTCAGAACTGAAAAAGCTTAACGAATTGTTTAAGGATAAAATATCGATACATCCTTTGTTTGATAAGGCTGCGACGTACCTTACCGATCTGGAAGATAGTAGGCGCGGTGATGTTTCAGATGTTCGGCTGGTTATGCGGCTCTTTTATATTGGAACTAAGGAGAGAGAGAGATTACTCGAGTGTAAAAAAGATGACACAGTCATACAACGACAACAACGTGTGACGTTGATGCGCTTATTAACCGACGGTGTATTTGTGACAGATGGTTTACCCACACCCATCTGGACCATTCAGGACAATGAAAGGTTATTGCAGAAGGGTTATGACAATTATCTTGCGTATACAAAAGATGTTTTAAGTCCGGCTACAAAAAAATCAGGCTTAAACAAGCGGCGTGATTTAACGGCTCATCAGGAGCATGCGCTATTGAAAATTGCAGATGAGTTTGAGGTGATTGGCAGTCAAGCAATATTCGAACCCCAGTTGGCTAAGACACCGAAAGACGCATTGCAAACGTCGCTATTAAACTTGAAAGGTACATATAAGAAAAGCTGGTTTAAATCTAAAGCCCGATTGGAGCAAACACAAGCACTTACTGATATGTTGGAGAATAAGGATAATCTTAAATCTTACAGTAGGGTTTCTCGCCGCCTTCAGGCGCTTAAAAAAGCGGCCATGCAGCAGGACCTTGCTGCCAATAAAAACCGCTCTATCATGCTGCACTGGGGTGGAAAAAGTCGTTATTTGAATACACTCAACCAAATGCAAGATCTTGTTTTTAGTCAGTGGATACAAACGGAGCAGCTAGATATAAGAACTGCGTTTGCGCGTTATAGAGATTATCATCAGGGTGGTTTAAATGATGCAATCACTTTTTTAGATCAAGCATGCAGGCAGCATCAAGATAACCCGAATCGTATTGGTCAGGATAAACAGGCATATACAAGTGCTTTGTATCGTACCGCACGCTTTTTTGGTGTGTTTACAGATGAGGTTGCAATTGATGAGCTGTTTAAGGCAGTGAATCAGTTTGAGCATAGCGATCAAGATCAAAAGGCAGCAGAAGCACTGCATCAACAAGCAAATGCACTGTTGCCGCGGTTACCTGGGTACTTTAAGACCTTGGTACATGAAGTCTTGACGCATAGTGAAGCATTGACGAAAGATGCGCCGTCTGCACTGCCTGATTTTAGGGGCTGTTGACATTTGCTCCCCCCGTCGCCTACGTCCCGCGGCTTGTCCGCGGGATCCAGTGATATTTAACGAAGCATAAATTTATTCAGGTAATTTAGACCCATTCAGATGGCCTTTGATTTTTCATTCCAACCAA
>JASJHH010000005.1:0-20275 GCA_033791145.1 Legionella sp. | reverse complement strand
ATTTTTCTGAAAGTGCGAATAAAATTTTAAGACGTAAATCCATGAATAAATTACATAGCTATCAACTCATGTATCAAACCATTGCGGAAGATATGAAATTCGGGCTTCATTGTGATGCTTTAGATGCATTATTTTTAACGAATCGATTGATGTTAGATTTAGAAGCCAAATTATTTCCTCATCTTGCAACCAAAAGCTTAAAGGAAACCGCGTGAAACAAATTTTACAAGATTTAAAAGAAGGCAATACCATCATGGTAGAGGCGCCTACGCCAAAACTTTCTCAAAAAAAGCTTTTAATTAATACCAATGTGACGCTGATTTCAGCCGGCACTGAGCGTATGTTAGTTGATTTTGGAAAGGCATCGTATCTTCAAAAAGCGCGACAGCAGCCTGAAAAAGTGAAAGAAGTCTTAGATAAAGTAAAAACAGATGGGCTCTTTTCGACACTTGATGCAGTGAAATCAAAATTAGCAGCGCCTTTGCCGCTTGGTTACTGTAATGTGGGTGTGGTATCTGAGATAGCTCAAAATAGTACCGCATTTAAAGCGGGGGATAGGGTTGTTTCAAATGGACCTCATGCTGATGTTGTGACTGTTTCAGAGCGATTATGTGCACGTATTCCAGATATAGTCGACGATGAGTCTGCAGCATTTACAGTGGTTGCAAGCATTGGCCTACAAGGCATTCGCTTAGTTAAGCCCACACTGGGGGAGGCGATTGTTGTCACAGGGGTTGGTTTAATAGGGCTCTTGGTTGTGCAGTTACTCAAAGCACAGGGCTGCCGAGTGCTCGCTATTGATTTTGATGAGAAAAAACTTGCCCTAGCTCGCGAATTTGGTGCAGAAACCTGTAACCCAGGTGCTGGGGAAAATCCTGTGAGCGCGGGACTTGCTTTTAGTCGAGGGCATGGCGCCGATGCTGTCATCATTACCGCCTCAAGCAAATCAAACGACCCTGTGGCACAGGCGGCTCAAATGAGTCGAAAACGAGGGAGAATTGTTTTAGTCGGAGTGGTTGGGCTTGAACTAAATCGCGCTGATTTTTATGAAAAAGAGATAAGTTTTCAGGTGTCTTGCTCTTATGGGCCGGGTCGTTATGATTCGAGCTATGAAAATGACGGCATTGATTATCCCATTGGTTTTGTTCGCTGGACCGAGCAGCGTAATTTTGAAGCTGTATTAGATATGATGGCAAGCGGCGCTTTAGATGTGAAGCCGCTGATCACACATCGCTTTGAGTTTGAATGTGCAGAAAAAGCATATGATGTTTTAACAGATGAGCGTTCTGCGCTAGGCATTATATTGCAATATCAAAGTGAAGTTGAAGCACGGCATATGAAAACGGTTGATTTAACGATTGATGCTAATGTGCGTATTAACCCTGAAAAACCCGTGCTAGGATTTATTGGTGCGGGAAATTATGCGTCTCGTGTTTTAATTCCCGCGTTTAAAGCAAAGCAAGCGCAACTGCATACCATTGTGACTTCAGGTGGTGTCAGTGGTGTGATTCACGGCAAAAAAACAGGGTTTTTGAAAGCATCGACAGATGTAGATGCAATGTTTTTGGATAAACAAATAAATACAGTCGTGATTGCAACGCGACATAATACGCATGCAAAGTTTGTAATTAATGCGCTTGAAGCTGGAAAGCATGTGTTTGTTGAAAAACCACTTGCGATTGATTTAGAAGCTTTAGCTGCAATTAAAGCCGTTTATGATGCAGCACAAGCTGCTGGGAAAAACTGTGTGTTGATGGTCGGATATAATCGGCGGTTTTCACCGCACATTCAAAAAATGAAGCACTTGCTTGCCTCGGTGCATGAACCCAAAACACTGATGATGACTGTCAATTCAGGCAGTATACCTTTAACGCATTGGACGCAAAATATTGAAATAGGCGGCGGGCGTATTATTGGCGAAGCCTGCCATTTTATTGATTTAATGCGGTATTTAGTGGGTTCAAAAATAGTGTCTGTTGATACAAGACGTATGGGAGATAATCCATACACGAATGTATTAGAAGATAAAGCTGTGATTACGCTTGGGTTTTCTGATGGATCGTTCGGCAGTATTTATTATTTAGCAAATGGTGCGAAAAGTTTTCCTAAAGAACGGATTGAAGTATTTACTGCAGGTCGCGTGTTACAGCTAGATAATTTTCGTAAGTTAAAAGGCTTTAGTTGGCCTGGTTTTTCTAAAATGAATTTAATGCGGCAAGATAAGGGCCAAACTGCATGTGTTTCGACTTTTCTTGATGCAATAGAACAAGGCAAGCCCGCACCTATTCCTATTGAAGAAGTACTTGAAGTGGCACAGGTGAGCATTCAAGCGGCGATGCAAATAAGAGAGCAGAGTGTATTAATATGATAATTTCAGAGCAGGTTGTTGCCGCAATTCAAAACACCGTGGGCTCGGCATCTATTCCACTTCATGCGCCGATTTTTGCGGGCAATGAATGGGTTTATCTAAAAGAATGTCTTGATTCGACCTATGTTTCTTCTGTTGGGAAATTTGTAGATCGGTTTGAAGCCGATCTTGCAGCTTATGTCGGCTCTAAACATGCTATTGCAGTGATGAATGGAACAGCCGCACTTCATCTGTCGCTTGTGTTGGGAGGCGTCAAAGCCGATGATGAAGTGCTGATTCCGGCACTTAGTTTTGTAGCAACTGCAAATGCAGTGAAATATTGCCAAGCTATTCCTCATTTTGTGGATAGTGATGAGCGTACACTCGGGATGAACCAGGATGCTTTATATGATTATTTAAAAACAATTACGAAGCTTGAGTCAGGGGTTTGTGTGAATCAAACAACAGGGCGCGTGATTCGCGCAATGCTGCCCATGCATACGTTCGGGCATCCGGTTGATGTCGATGGGTTATTAAAAGTTGCTCATGATTTTAAGTTAATCATGATTGAAGATGCCGCGGAGTCATTGGGTAGCTTTTATCAAGGCAAGCATACAGGAACGTTTGGTTTAATGGGTGCGTTTAGTTTTAATGGCAATAAAATTGCGACAACAGGCGGCGGCGGGGCTATTGTCACGGATGATGCGAATATTGCAAAACGCGCAAAACATATTAGTACGACAGCAAAAGTCGCACACCAATGGGACTTTGTGCACGATGAAATTGGATATAATTATCGGATGCCGAATATTAATGCAACACTCGGCTGTGCGCAGCTTGAAAGTTTACCGCAATTTTTAGCAACTAAACGTCAACTGCAAACCGGTTATCATCATGCTTTTTCTGATATTGACCAAATAAACATTTTTAAAGAGCCAGAAGGTTGCGAGAGTAATTATTGGCTTCAAGTGCTTTTATTAGATAAAAATTTAGCACATGAACGAGAGGCAATTCTTACAGCGACGAATCAGGCCGGACTCATGACACGTCCGGTGTGGCGTTTACTGAATCGTTTATTACCTTATCAAGATTCTCCTAAAATGCCCCTTCCTGTAGCAGAGTCACTGGAGAAGCGGATTATTAATTTGCCAAGTAGTGCTAATTTAAACACGCATGTGTAGTTTTATATATAAATAAAAGGATGATTTAATGGATTCAAAAGGATTGAAAAATGCGACGGCTACTTTTTGTAATATTATTCGATATAATTCTGGATTTGAACGCTGGAAGTATTTAATAAGTGCAGTAGTGTGGCGATATCGAAAAAAAAAGAATCTTTCGTTTGTAAAAAAAATACATACAGGAGCAAAAGTAAAAGTGCAGCCAGTTTCTGCTTTTAGCCCTTTGTTTTATTTCAAATGGCCAGAGGAAGAAGAACTAAAATTCATTAGGAAAAACTCGCACTTAGCGAGCACGTTAGTTGATGTTGGCGCAAACGTTGGCTTATTTTCTTCGCATCTAATTGATTGCTTTCAGTCGTTTTATCTTTTTGAATCAGCTCCTGCAACTTTCAGTGCTCTGCAAGAAACAACGTCTCTTAATGAGCAGGTTGATTGGCATCTGTTTAATCTTGGCATTGCTGATAAAAAAGGTACTATACCGTTTATGGATGAGGGAAGTCTTTCGAGTACGAATAGGTTTATTAGTCATAGTAAAAGCTCACAGTATTCTTTGCCTGTTGAGATGCTTGATAATTTAATCACGAAAAATATTGGCGATATTGTTTTAAAAATCGATGTTGAAGGGTTCGAGGAAAAAGTATTTTTGGGCGCGCGTAAATTATTTGAGAGGCAGCAGGTACGGCTTGTTATGTTTGAAAGATTAGGGCGAACAAATTTGGATAATATAAGTGATTTTTTAGCGACATATAACTATGTGATATTTTTAGTGAATAAAGCAGGTAAAATTATTGTCGATAAAGAAAAACTTCGAGTCCCATGTATTAATTTGTTTGCGGTGCCAGAAGCTGAATTTGAAGCAATAAAAGCCTAAACTATCACTGGAAGAGAGCTCCATGTATCAGCTGATACCCCTTCGTTATTTTCATACGCTGCGCCACTTAAAGCCCCAGCAATTTTTTTATCGTTTTTTTTATGCGGTTAAAAAAATTAAACTTAAAAAAAATACAACGCAGCAGCCTTTACGTGCTTGGCATCAAAATAATTTTTTTCCTAATATTATTTCATCGGCTGATTTAAAATCAGGATATTTTGCTTGGGGAGGAGAGCGACTTAATCTAGAAGATAAAGATATATGGAATGACAAAAAACGCTCTAAATTAATGTTATATAATTTACATTATTTTGATGCGCTAAACACATCCTTGGACCCCGCGGACAAGCCGCGGGGCGTAGGGTTAACCCAATTGATTACACGTTGGATTACTGAGAATCCAATACTCTCAGGAAATGGCTGGGAACCTTATCCATTGTCATTGCGAATCGTGAACTGGGTTAAATATTTTTCAAGAAACCCTGAGCAAATTGAACCTAATTGGCATGCGTCTTTATTATTACAAGCACGCGCGCTAAGAAATCAGCTGGAATATCATATTCTAGGGAATCACTTATTTGCGAATGCAAAAGCATTGGTTTTTGTTGGTGCTTATTTTGATGGCGCAGAAGCAGAAAAATATTTATTCAAAGGTTTAAGCTTATTAGACCGCGAAATTCCAGAGCAGTTTTTGCAAGATGGCGGGCATTTTGAACGCTCACCGATGTATCATGCGGCACTGTTGTGGGATATGTGTGACTTATATTATTTAAGCCTAATCACAGATGCTCAGACATTAAAAGCAAGGCAAAAGCAGTGGGAGGTAGTCATACAGCGCGGCTTAAGCTGGTGTGATGCAATGACACATCCAGATGGAGATATTTCATTTTTTAATGATGCAACGTTTGGCGTTGCACCGAAACTAGATGATTTAAAAAAATACGCAGCAAAGCTTAAAATTAAGTATATAAAAACCATGCAACCCATGCGCTTGTTAAAAGATACAGGGTATTGTGTGGTTGAGATGAATCAACGCATAAAAGCAATCTTAAATGTGGGTGAGATTGCGCCTGATTATCAACCCGGGCATGCACATGCGGATACACTGAGTTTTGAGTTAAGCATTGATGCGACGCGTGTGATTGTAAACTCAGGTATTTCTCAATATGGACAAGATGAAACGCGTCATGCAGAGCGAAGTACCAAAGCACATAGTACGGTGTGTATTGATGAAAAAAATGCGTCAGATGTTTGGTCGGGCTTTAGAGTGGGTCACCGTGCACGCGTATTTGATTTTAAACAAGAAGAAACGGATGACGCGTTTAAAGTAGCATGTAGTCATGATGGTTATTTTAAACAAGTAGGTAAAAATATTCATCGTCGTTCTTGGTGTTTCAACCAACACGGTATGACAGTGCAGGATAGTATTTCAGGAGATTATTTAAGAGCAGAGGCGTCATTTTATTTACATCCTGATATTTCGATTGTTTCAAATGCTGAGAAGCAAATCATATTAAGCTTGCCAAATCGGAAGGAACTGGTATTTTGTTTGGAAAGCGATGGTGTTTTAAGAATGGAACCAACACTTTGGCGGCCAGGGTTTGGCCGGAAAGAACAAAACAATTGTATTGTTGTTGCTTTTAAAGGCAACGAATTAATAACGCGGCTAGGATGGTGATGCGATATTGAAAATTTTAGTGCTTTCATTTTATTACCCCCCAGATTTATGTGCGGGCTCGTTTCGATGTATTGCTTTGGTTCAAGCGTTAAAGCAGTTGGGCCATGAAGTTCAAGTCTTAACAACGCTACCGAATCGTTATGCGACGTTTGATGCGGGTGCACCTGAGGAAGAAATAAAAGAAGGTGTTTCAGTGCGACGCATGGCATTGCCCTCGCATCAAAATGGCATGTTTGATCAAGCAAAAGTTTTTCTCTATTTTGCGAGACATGCAGCTCGATATGTTAAAGCATGTGATTGTGATTTGGTGTTTGCAACCTCGGGACGTTTAATGACAGCAGCCCTTGGCGCGTGGATTTCAAAGCAATTAAATATACCGTTATACCTTGATATTCGTGATATTTTTGTAGATACCATAGGGGATGTTTTATCGCCTAAACTAACTTTCTTCTTGAAACCTTTTTTTTCTTGTGTAGAACGCTTAACACTTTCAAAAGCAACGCGCGTTAATTTGGTGTCAAAAGGGTTTGAAACTTATTTTAAAGCACGTTATCCCAAACGCTCTTTTTCTTATTTTAGCAATGGTGTAGATGAGGCTTTTATTCGGCCTGCTGGATTACGGGTTAATGCACCTCGGAAAAGGCTCACGGTACTTTATGCGGGTAATTTAGGTGAAGGACAGGGGTTGCATATTATCATTCCTGAACTTGCTAAAAAAATGGAAGGTGAAATCGAATTTAAAATAATAGGTGATGGCGGGAGTCGCTTGAAATTACTTAAAATCTTAGATGAGGCTGCGTGTACCAATGTGACGGTATTGCCCCCGGTTGAGCGTGATGCATTAATTGCCGCATATGAAGAAGCCGATGTTTTATTTTTGCATCTGAATGATTATCCTGCGTTTTATAAAGTATTGCCATCTAAAATTTTTGAGTATGCTGCTATGGGTAAACCAATCTGGGCGGGTATCTCGGGGTATTCTGAAACCTTTGTGCGTGAAGAAATAAAAAATGCAGCAGTATTTTATCCGGGTGATGTAAGCGGTGCTTGCCAGGTATTTAAAACACTTATTTTTGAGCGTCAATCACGAGATGCGTTTATTCAAAAATTTGAGCGGAAAAAAATGATGGAATTGATGGCGCTTGATGTATTGAATGTTTTGGGGGATTAGATATTCAAAAAACAAAAGATATGTTAGTTTGGGAGCCAGAAAAACATATGGATGATGTTTTAAAAGAAATAGCTGAGCAAGATTGAGCGTGGTTTTTGGGGAAGGAAATGTTTGTATTGAGTTTATTATTTGTATTCGCCTGGATTTTGACTTGGGCGATTCGTCGCGTTGTTATCGCAAAAGAAATTTTAGATATTCCTAATCATCGTAGTGCACATACGCTGCCAACCCCTCGAGGTGGAGGCGCTGCTTTTGTGATTTGTTTTTTGATGGCTTTAGTGATTTTAAAAATGCTCGGCATGCTTGATGCACTTCTATTTGTCTCATATATCAGTGCGGGTTTATTGGTTGCGTTGCTAGGTTTTATGGATGACAAGTATACTTTGCCGAGTCATTGGCGATTGTTAGGGCACTTTATAGCGGCAGGTATTATGATTTATGGGCTACAAGGCTTGCCTGCATTAGAGCTGTTTTCATGGGTCTTGCCTGCCGGGGTGTTATTAAATGTTTTGGGCTTGTTTTATTTGGTGTGGTTATTAAATTTATATAATTTTATGGATGGCATTGATGGCATTGCAAGTGTTGAGCTAATTAGTGTTTGTTTGGGTGCTGCTTGTTTATATTGGTTCTCAGGTATGCCCGCGCTTATGATTTTACCATTATTGCTTGCTGTTTCAGTGGCTGGTTTTTTGTGTTGGAATTTTCCACCGGCACGTATTTTTATGGGTGATGTTGGCAGCGGATTTTTAGGTTTAATGGTTGGATGTTTTGCAATACAAGCAGCGCATGTAAATATGAATTTTTTTTGGAGCTGGTTGATTCTGCTCGGTGTTTTTATTGTGGATGCGACCTATACCTTGTTCCATCGTTTGTTCCGAGCTTGTAAAGTCTATGAGGCACATCAGAGTCATGCATATCAGCGAGCAGCGCGGCATTTTGGCAGCCATCGCTTGATTACATTAAGTGTTTTGATGGTTAATATGGTATGGCTTTTTCCAATCGCGATGTTTGTTGGCTTAAATTATTTATTAAGCTGGGAAGGATTATTGCTTGCCTACATGCCCCTAATTATATTAGCGATTAAATTTAAAGCGGGTGCGTCAGGCAGCAATCTGGTCGAATTGAAAACAGAAGAAAAAGGTATCTAAGGATAAAGCATGAGTAATACCGATATCCGTTGGCATCAGCGCCTTGATAATTACACCCGAGCATTAAAACAATTGGAATCTGCAGTTGAGTTAACATCAACACGTGCGCTGTCAGAGCTTGAAAAACAAGGCCTGATTCAAGCTTTTGAATTTACACATGAGTTAGCTTGGAAGGTGATGAAAGATTATTTTTTCTTTCAAGGGCAATCAGATATTACAGGTTCGAGAGATGCAACAAGAGCAGCGTATAGTAAAAACCTGATTCAGGATGGCGAAGGTTGGATGGAGATGATTAAAAGTCGCAATCAAACATCGCATACGTATAATCAAGCGGTTGCCGATGAAATTGTTCAGCATATTACACAAAGTTATTATGTATGCTTCAAGCAATTTTTAGAAAAAATGGAAAGCTTGAAGAAAGCGAATGAGTAATTCAGAGATAAATCATGGTTTGCCTATAGAGGCAGTGAATGCGATAAACAAAGTATTTAAGCAAGATCCTAATATTGAAAAAGTGATTCTGTATGGATCACGTGCGAAAGGAAATTATCGAGCGAGTTCAGATATTGATTTATGCCTTGAGGGACAAGCGCTTACTTTAAAAGATTTATTGGCGATTGAAAATCAATTAGATGATTTGTTATTGCCATGGGAAATAGATTTATCGTTGAAACATCAAATCGATAATCCTAAATTATTGGGTCATATTAAATCTGTTGGGATTGTTTTATAAGTTTAAAAGCTCATTACTCCAACACCTACACCACCACCAAAGTATGTGCCACTTTTTTGGCTGTGTTGTGCCTCTGCTTTTTTTGCTGTGGTATTGTTAGCGCCAGTTGTCGCGCAGCCGATAAGAGTAATCGCACCTAGTAAGCATAAAATAGCTAAATACTTCTTCATGAGTCATCTCCCTTTGTTGATTTCTAAAGTATAGCTTAAAGAGCGGGGTTGTTTTTTCATCCACAATGAGCTATTATAGCTCAAAATTTACTTGAGAAAGGGTTTCTAAAATGTCATTTAATAGAGCAGACTTAGATCAAGCATCGCTCACAACACTTGGAATAACGCAAAACGATTTAGATGGAAAATCAGTCGGTGCCATTAAGGCGTTAATTAGTAGGCAGTATAAAATCGCGGCACTTAAATATCATCCCGATAGGGGGGTGGGAAGCGATTCCGGCAAATTCAGACTTGTTTGTGAGGCATATGCCACACTTACGGACGTATTTGGTAGGTATACAGTTGATCTTGCAGAAAATGCAGGTATTTATATCCCTTTAGGTACATTTAATCTGGTGATGGAAGAAGAGGTTGAGCGGATTTATAACGAGTTAACCCTTGAACTTTCAATGGAAAAGGATGACTCAAGCCGACACGCGTTTGAAAAAAAACACAAAAAGTTTTTTAGTTTAGCAAAGTGCTTACAAGAGAATAGAGATGAATTCCAGCGGCATCGAATAAGCATGCTTTGGCAGCAAGTCTATAAGACGCCCGTATTGCATACGCTTGTGCTTGACTGGCGAAAATTGGTTATTCGATTGTTTGGCCAAGAATATTTAAATGATTTTCAATATCGAGAAGCCTTGAGGTCAGGTGACCTTTGGCCGATTCTTGATAATACAAAGTTAATGCTCCCTACGAAGTGGCTTGCGTTTATCGTGAATAGCGTGCTTTTGGGCTTATCCCTGATACATCAAATTCCAAACGCACCTATTTTTAGTTCATTGTCGCAGAGCACAAAAAGCATGATTGGATTTGCCCTGTTTTTTTCGCTCTCTATCTTGCTACCATCGCCTATTTCGCTCTTGATTATTGGGGTTTATTTAATTCAAGACATCGTGCTTGCACTTGCATGCCCTTATAACCGTCTTTTCATGCCTTTAAAAACGTATTTGAGTGCGCGAAAAAATGAAGAGATTTTGAAAGATATTGCAATAGCCGGCATTTTGACTGCGGGTCTTTTATGTGCGGCAGTTTCAGCCGTCTTTTTGCCTCCAAGCCAGTTTATTATTTTAGTGGGGCTTGCTTTAAGAGTCTGGAATATTAGGCAGATGTATGCGATGTCGGATGCTAATAATAAGCTCACGGGAACCCGCGATAATTTTCTTTCGACTGTCGTTACTATTAACACCGTACTTCAATGCCTTGCTATTGCTGTCGAGACGGCTTTGTTTTTTTATGGTATTCATTTACAGATACATCATTTGCCCCAACCAACAGCAGGCCTTTCGTGGGGGGATTATTGCATTGATTTGTTATGTAATAATTTTCTGCTTTATGATATAACAAAAAAACTAGAGCATATAGATGACATTGTTGCAGAAATGACCGAGCAGTTGCCTTTGCCAGAAGCGGCTGTTTCAGAGAATATCCAAAAAATTTACACGTCAATGCCAACGCATGCAACACAATCACATTACTTTTTTAATACGCCGAAAAATGCGCAGCCTAAAAACGCAGCACCCGAAGAAGAATTTTTAGGTACACAGGGCGCACCATTGGGTTTGGCTGCTGCGTAAGGTGAGTTAAGAGTTGAGATGCAGTCCTCCTCCCGGTAGTATGAGACAATAGAAAAATAACAGGAGAGGGATTGTGTTTCGAGGGAGTATGGTTGCGCTCGTAACCCCCATGCAAAATGGCGCGCTCGATTTAGAGCGCTTAAAAGCGCTCGTTGAATTTCATATTGATGCAGGCACTCACGCGCTCGTTGCCGCAGGCACGACAGGTGAGTCTGGGACTTTGTCATATGATGAAAAATGCTTAGTGATTAAAACGGTCATTGATGCTGCAGCAGAGCGCGTGCCGGTAATAGCAGGCACCGCTGCGAATGCCACAAAAGATTGTATAGCGCTTACAACAGCTGCGATGGCGTTAGGCGCGCATGCTGCTTTAATTATGACCCCTGCTTATATTAAACCCACCCAAGAAGGCTTGTATCAGCATTACAAGGCGATTGCGAATGCTGTTCATATGCCGATTATTTTATACAATGTAACCGGTCGAACCGCGTGTGATTTATTGCCAAAAACCGTGATGCGGCTTGCGGATATCTCAAATATTATTGGCATTAAAGAAGCGGCAGGAGAAATGCCGCGACTTAAAGCATTGCTGCAAGATGCGAACGGTCGAATGGATGTGTATAGTGGGGACGATCCAACAGCAGCTGAGTGGATGCTACAAGGGGCTAAAGGGGTGATTTCGGTCACTGCAAATGTCGCGCCGAAACTAATGGCAAAGCTTGCCGAGGCGGCCCTGGATAAAGATGAAGCGCTAACCGCTAGTTTGCAGGCTGATTTGTTGCCTTTGCATGAAGGTTTGTTTGTGGAGTCCAATCCAATTCCATCCAAATATGCATTGGGAAAAATGAATTTATTGCAGGATGAACTACGTCTGCCGCTGACATCATTGGCATCAGAACATCATGCAAAGCTTGATGAAGTATTAACACAATTAGATTTGGTATAAGGGGTTTTTGTGAAGCAAATTTTTATATTATTAATCAGTTTTCTGGGGCTTTCAGCTTGTTCAATGCCATTTGAAGAGCCGATTCATACCAAACTAGCTGTGCCATTTGCAAGTAATAATAAAACGCAATATTTAGACAGCAAAAACGCACCTGATTTAGTGGTTGAGCCAGGTTTAACCACAAGTAATTTGAGTGGCTTTTATCGCTTGCCATCACCACCTAAAAATCCTAAAGTGGATGTATTGCCCCCTGTAACGTAGTCGCTTACTTGAGGAAAGTTGCATGGTTGAATCGGCACAAGAAAAAAAAAGCATCTCCAAGCGGTCTGATAAATTAAGAAAAGAGCTGCCAATCGGTGTGTTTGATTCAGGCATGGGTGGGCTGACCGTGCTGCGTGCGCTGCGTCAGGTCCTCCCTAACGAATCTTTTATTTATTTGGGCGATACAGCGCGTTTGCCTTATGGCACCAAAAGTCCCGAAACGATTCGGCAGTATGCGATGCAAATGGCACGTATTTTGGTTGAGCGAAATATTAAAGCGTTGGTTGTTGCGTGTAATACAGCAAGTACTGCGGCTTTATCGCATTTACAAACGATGCTGCCAGATATGGCGGTCATTGGTGTGATTGAGCCTGGTGCGTCTGCAGCCGTTAAGGCAACCCAAAACCAGCACATCATGGTACTTGCGACAGAGGCGACGGTGGCAAGTCGTGGTTATCAAGTCCTTATTCAAAAAGCACTGCCAGACGCACAGATTCAGGCGTATCCGGCAAGTTTGTTGGTCGCGCTTGCTGAAGAAGGTATGATTAATAATCAAATTGCCGAAGCAGTACTGACGCATTATTTATCCGCACGTAAAGATGAAGATACGGTGCTTTTAGGCTGCACGCACTTTCCTGTATTTAAAGTATTATTAAAAAAAATATTGCCCAAAGATGTGCAGCTTGTTGATTCAGCCGAGGCAACAGCAGACGCTGTGCAGCACGCATTACAAAAAGAAGGGCTTCTAAATACAGTGTTATCTCAAGGGAGCGTGCATTACATGGTGACAGACTTGGTCAAGCGTTTTGAACTCATTGGAGAGGTTTTTTTAGGTGAGGCGCTCAATCATACCTGCGTTGAATTGGTGGATGTATGAGCTTGTATTTAGACGATATTGCAAATTGCTTAGGGCTTATGGCGCCTAGAAACTTAAAAATCACAGGTGTATCGATTGATACGCGAAACTTAAAGCAGGGTGATTTATTTGTCGCCTTACCGGGTGCGCGTGTGGATGGGCATGATTTTATTGGCGATGCAATAAAACGTGGAGCCGCCGCTATTTTATGTACGGTGCCGCAAGTGAATTTAAATATTCCCGTGTTGATTTATCCTGATTTAGAAAAAGCACTTGCTCTGATGGCAGCGGCCTATCGTGCGCAACTCACGTGCCAGGTTATTGCGCTTACAGGGAGCAATGGTAAAACAACGGTCAAAGAAATGCTTGCAGCAATTTTAGGTGCTGATGCATGTGTGACGCCCGGGAATTTTAATAATCACCTCGGCGTACCGCTGAGTGTGTTCCAGGTCAAGTCATCGCATCGATATGCGGTTTTTGAACTGGGCGCAAATCACGCCGGCGAAATTTCGCATACGGTTCAAATGGTAAAACCTGATATTGCTTTAATTAATAATATTGGCCCTGCGCATATTGAAGGCTTTGGGTCGTTGGATGGCACAGCACGCGCAAAAGGCGAAATTTATGAGGGATTGCATGCCAAAGGTATCGCAATTGTAAACAATGATGATAAATACGCGCACTTTTGGGATAATTTAATCGCAGATAAGCAAGTGCTGCGTTTCTCAAATGCAGATGCCGGCTCAGATGTATATGCAACAGAGATTAAAGCCGCTCAAGATAGGGTTCAATTTAGGCTGATACATGGCGCTGATGCATGTGATATTGATTTGAATGTTCCAGGTAGGCATCAAGTACAAAATGCACTCGCTGCAGCAAGTTGTGCGATAGCACTTGGGATTGCTCTTGATGTGATTGCAAAAGGTCTTGCACAATTTTCTGGCGTTTCAGGGAGATTGATGCCTAAAAAAACCACGGCAGGCGCGCTGATTTTAGATGATAGTTACAATGCGAATTTAAATTCTGTGCTTGCAGGGATTGATTTATTAGCGTCTCATTCAGGCACGCGTATTTTAGTGCTGGGTGATATGGGGGAGCTTGGAGATAAGACACAAGCGCACCATGAAGCCGTGGGGTACGCCGCAAAACAAGCAGGCATTAATCAATTATTAACATGCGGAATAGCCAGCGAGGCAGCCTCAGAAGCATTTGGTGATGCGGCAATGCATTTTAATCAGCAGGTTAATTTAATTGCAGCATTAAAATCAAAGCTTAATTCAGATACAACCGTGCTGGTCAAAGGTTCGCGTTCAAGCGCTATGGAGCGGGTTGTAGCAGGCTTGTTTTAATAATTATGTTATGCTTTCGGGCATTTATTTTGTTTAATTGGGGATTCGCTACATGCTTTATTGGATAACACAATTGTTTCAAGGAGAGTATCACGCCTTAAGGGTGTTTCAGTATTTAACTTTCCGTTCTATTTTGGCAGCACTGACCGCTTTTATTGTCGCATTGGCATTCGGCCCCGTGATGATCAAATGGCTTAAAAGCATGCAAATCGGGCAAGCCGTTCGGGATGATGGGCCAGAAACACATTTATCAAAAGCAGGTACGCCGACCATGGGAGGGGTGCTGATTTTATTTGCTGTCACGGTGAGTTGTTTGCTATGGGGGCATTTAACGCAGCCTAATTTGTGGCTTGCTTTGTTTGTGATGCTTGGATTTGGCTTAATTGGTTGGGTGGATGATTATCGTAAATTGGTTTTAAAAAACACCAAGGGATTGTCTGCGAAGAAGAAAATAGTTTGGCAATCGGTCATTGCATTAGCGGCCGCATTTTATTTGTACAGTCAGGCGACGTATCCTATTCATACGCAACTAACGATTCCGTTTTTGAAAGACTGCTTAGTACCGCTTGGTATTTTATTTCCTGTTTTGGCTTACTTTGTGATTGTAGGTAGTAGTAATGCGGTAAATTTAACGGATGGGTTAGATGGTTTAGCAACCATGCCGACCGTGATGGTTGCAGGGGCTTTGGGTATATTTGCGTATGTGTCAGGAAATGCAATTCATGCGCAATATTTGTCAGTGCCGTTTGTTCCAAATACAGGCGAGCTCGCTATTTTTTGTGCTGCAATTGTTGGCGCAGGTCTTGGGTTTCTTTGGTATAACACATATCCTGCGCAAGTATTTATGGGCGATGTGGGGTCACTTTCATTGGGGGCGGCACTCGGTATCGTTGCAGTGATTATTCGCCAAGAGCTGGTGTTTTTTATTATGAGCGGGCTATTTGTATTAGAAACTTTGTCGGTTGTGATACAAGTCGGTTATTTTAAATTATCAGGTGGGAAACGCGTGTTTCGCATGGCACCTTTGCATCATCATTTTGAGCTAAAAGGTTGGGCCGAGCCTAAAGTAATTGTGCGATTTTGGTTAATTACAGTTGTGTTTGTTCTATGTGGTCTTGCAACACTTAAACTTCGTTAAATAATACGGAGCTTGGGAGGAAAACATGACGCAGTTGGTTTTAGTGCTGGGGCTTGGTCAAACAGGTTTATCTATTGCGCGTTATCTTAAACGCAAGGGCCTGGCTTTTGTGATGTGTGATACGCGTGAAGCGCCACCAAGCTTAAATTTATTTCGTGCTGAATTTCCAGATATTAAATGTTTTTTAGGTGATAAAAGTGCGGTTGATTTCGCACAGATTACGCGTGTGATTTGTAGTCCTGGTGTGGCACTTGATAGTGGCATAATTCAAGCTGCACAAGCACATGATTTATTAATAGAAAGCGATATTGATTGCTTTGCGCGCGAAATTTCAGTACCTGTTGTTGCTATTACAGGGACCAATGGTAAATCAACGGTTACGGTATTGCTCGGTGAAATGGCAAAAGCAGCTGGATATACGGTTGGGGTTGCAGGCAATATTGGCACACCTGTGCTTGATTGTTTATTAGAGCAAGCAAAAATAGATATTTGGGTGCTTGAGCTCTCGAGTTTTCAGCTGGAAATCACACATGCATTAAAGCCTGCTGCAGCTGCTTTTTTAAATTTATCAGATGATCATCTAGATAGACATTATGATATGACGGCTTATTGCGCGGCAAAACAGCGCGTTTATCGAGGTGCTTCTAATATATTGTTTAATCGAGATGACAAATGGACTTATCCAAATAAAGCCGAGTTACAAAGCGATGTATGTGTTGTGAGCTACGGGAAGAATACGCCAGACACATCTGAGTGGGGGTTGGTTTTAGATGAAAATCAAAGCCATTGGCTTGCATATGGCA
This sequence comes from Legionella sp., assembly GCA_033791145.1. Lineage (GTDB taxonomy): Bacteria > Pseudomonadota > Gammaproteobacteria > Legionellales > Legionellaceae > JAALKW01. Next base: position 4,004 of record JASJHH010000005.1, on the reverse strand, counting down.
AGCAATTGATATTACCTATTCAAGCACTCAAAATACAAGGCATGCATAATGCACAGAATGCTTTAGCAGCGTTAGCTTTAGCGGATATGATTAATTTGCCGATGGATGCTGCAGTGCGTGCTTTAAAAGCATTTAAAGGCTTGCCGCATCGCTGCCAAGCGGTTCGTGTGTTAGATGGTGTGCGGTGGATAAATGATTCTAAAGGCACAAATGTTGGCTCAACCGAATCAGCTATTTTAGGTCTTGGGCCTTTAATAACGGGGCAATTGATTTTGATTGCCGGTGGGCAGGGTAAAGGCGCTGATTTTAGTGCTTTACGCACCGCTGTCAAGGCACATGTTCGCGTGTTAATTTTAATAGGAGAAGATGCAGAATTATTAAATCAGGCTTTAGGTGATGGGGTTAAAGTGGTTTATGCACAATCAATGCATGAGGCGGTTTTATTTGCGAAGCAATATGCAGCCTCAGGAGACGCAGTGTGTTTGTCACCGGCTTGCGCAAGCTTTGATTGGTTTGATGATTTTAATCATCGGGGCGATGTATTTACACAGCTTGTGGAGGCATTATGACGCGGGATGAGCCATTGGTTTTATATGATAAATGGCTATTATTTGCGGCAATTAGCTTGTTGGTTCTGGGCTTAATGATGGTCGCATCAAGTTCAGTGATGATTTCGACTAAATATTTTAATCAGCCTTTTCATTTTTTGATTCGGCAGGCGGCTTATTTGGTGCTTGGACTTTGTGTGGGCATGGGGGTCATGCGCATAGATACACGGCACTGGGAGCGTTTAAGCGCGCCACTTTTGCTGGTGTGTTTTGTTTTATTGGTTTTAGTTTTAATTCCAGGGCTTGGACGCGTTGTGAATGGAAGCCGACGATGGCTTGCATTAGGGCCTATTTTGATACAAGTCTCAGAGGTTTTAAAATTTTCTATGATTTTGTATTTGGCAGGTTATTTAGTACGCCAGCAAACGCGCGCGCCCAATGAGATATTTGATTTTTTAAAACCATTGTGTGTATTGATGCTTGTCGGTGGATTGCTTTTGCTTGAGCCTGATTTTGGCGCAACGGTTGTCATCAGTGGTACGGTGATGGTGATGTTGTTTTTAGCAGGCGTTCGGCTGCGTTATTATATTGGGTTGATGGGGCTATTAGGTGGCGCACTGACCGTGCTTGCAGTGACCTCGCCTTATCGCATGGCGCGATTAACTGCTTTTTTAAATCCTTGGGCAGATCAGTTTAATAGTGGCTATCAGCTCACACAATCGCTGATTGCATTTGGTCGTGGCGGATGGTTTGGGATAGGGCTTGGCAGTAGTGTTCAAAAGTTACTCTACTTGCCTGAGGCGCACACGGATTTTTTGTTTGCAGTGCTTGCAGAAGAGCTTGGGTTGCTCGGTGTTCTGTTGGTTTTATGTTTATATAGTATACTGGTTACAAGAGGTTTTTTAATTGGTTTTCGTGCGCATCAACAGACGCGTTTTTTTGCGGCTTATGTTGCATATGGGCTTACGTTTTGGCTTGGATTACAAGCGGCTATTAATATGGGTGTTAATGCAGGCTTGCTTCCGACGAAAGGCTTAACGTTGCCTTTGTTAAGTTATGGCGGAGCAAGTTTGGTTGTCAATTGTATTGTATTGGCCTTGCTGTTGCGGATTGATCACGAAAATCGTTGGCAAACATTTGGCTTAAGATAAGGGGAGTTATGTGAATCAAGTGAATCAAACTCAATCGTTTTTCTCGCCGAAAATGGGGCGTGTTAAGCGTATTCATTTTGTGGGCATTGGGGGCTCTGGCATGTGTGGTATTGCTGAAGTCTTACATAACGAAGGCTATCATGTCACAGGTTCTGACATGAATGAAAATCGTGCGGTTTTGCATCTTCGAACACTTAATGTACTTGTTTCTATTGGCCATGAAGCAATAAATATTCAAAATGCGGATGTAGTTGTGCGTTCAACAGCCATTCATGAAGATAACCCTGAAGTGGTTGCAGCGCGAGCCGCGCGTATTCCTGTTATTCCACGGGCCATCATGTTGGCTGAGTTGATGCGCTTTCGTCAGGGTATTGCAATTGCAGGCACACACGGAAAAACAACCACGACGAGTCTTGTTAGTAGTTTGCTAGCAGAAGGCGGGCTTGATCCAAGTTTTGTAATTGGTGGTAAATTAACGAGTATTGGTAGCAATGCAAAATTAGGAACGTCGCCTTATTTTGTTGCTGAAGCGGATGAAAGTGATGCCTCGTTTTTATTTTTAAAACCCACAATGGCGGTTGTAACTAATATTGATGAAGATCATATGGATACATATGACGGAAGCTTGGATAAATTACGTGAGACGTTTATTGAGTTTTTACATCATTTACCGTTTTATGGTTTAGCTGTTGTATGTGTAGACAATGCAGAAGTGCGTACAATATTGCCTTCGATACAACGACCCACACTGACGTATGGTTTTTCTGAAGATGCAGAGTATCGTGCATCCGATTGGAAGCAAGAAGGTTTGGTGAGTACCTTTACGGTAACACGTCCTAAACCTTATGCAGCGCTCCAAATTGAATTACAGTTGCCAGGTCGACACAATGTATTAAATGCAATGGCAGCGATTGTGCTTGCAACGGAACTAGGCGTTCAGGATGACGCCATGATGAAAAGCCTGTCCGAATTTCAAGGGGTTGGACGACGTTTTCAAGTGTTAGGGGAACGTCAGTTTACAGACGGCAAGGCCCTTGTGCTTGATGATTATGGACATCACCCAGAAGAAATTCGTGTCACGATCGATGCATTTCGTGCCGTATGGCCTAATCGGCGTTTGTTACATGTTTTTCAACCGCACCGATATTCGCGCACGCAAGCGTTGTTCTCGCAATTTGTGGATGTACTTAGCTTGGTCGATGAATTATTTTTGTTTGATATTTATTCGGCAGGTGAGCCGATGATTGAAGGCATTAGCAGTGCAGCGCTTGCAAAGGCGGTTGATGAGCGTGTTGGCCGTGCTTCAACTTTAGTGACAGAAGACGATTTTGATAAAATATTAAATAGCATCGTAAAAGATGGCGATGTAATTTTACTACAAGGTGCGGGTAACATTGGGCAATTAGCAGCCCAATTTCTGGCTTTAGAAGGAGAGGCTAAGTGACCAAGAGTCGGATGCCGCGTGGTACGCAATTACGCAGAGAGCCTTTGTCAGCGTATACCACCTGGCGGATTGGCGGGCCTGCTAAAAGCTTATATAAGCCGCTTGATATGAATGATTTAGCGGCTTTTTTATCAGCATGTCCTATGGGTGAGCCTTTGACGTGGCTTGGCCTTGGTAGTAACTCCTTAGTTCGGGATGGTGGATTTTCGGGAACTGTGATTTTAACGCAGGGTTGTTTGAATGGCTTAGATTTAATTGCAGATGATTTAATTCGTGTAGAAGCCGGTGTGTCATGTGCAAAAATGGCGCGCTTTAGTGCAAGGGAAAATTTAGAAGGCGGGGAATTTTGGGCCGGCATACCAGGGACCATGGGTGGAGCTTTACGCATGAATGCAGGGTGTTTTAAGGCTGAAACATGGGACGCTGTGGTTGAAGTTGAAACCATGACACGAGCAGGGGAAATTCGTCGTCGCAGACCAGAAGATTTTAAGATTGGGTATCGATCTGTAGAAGGGCTTGAAGTGGATGAATGGTTTATTGCAGCAACCTGCCGTCTGATTCCTGGTGATAAAAAAATCGCACTAGATCGCATTAAAACATTACTCGCCCATCGTGCGCTAACACAGCCTACGAGTGAATATAATTGTGGTTCTGTTTTTCGTAATCCTACAGGTGATCATGCAGCGCGGTTGATTGAATCCTGTGGTTTGAAAGGGTTTATGATAGGTGGTGCAATGGTGTCAAAAAAACACGCAAACTTTATTATTAATCATGAAGGACGTGCGTCTTCAGCAAATATTGAGGCGTTAATTAATCACACACATCAAACTATTTTAGATAAAACCGGGATTGATTTAGTGC
>JASJHH010000004.1:0-5590 GCA_033791145.1 Legionella sp. | reverse complement strand
ACGAAGAAACGTAAACATAAAACACAAGCTAACGTGAATCAAATAAGCCTGGAGCAAGCTCAATCCCCCATCGCACGCGTTTTACTAGGGCTTCAAATCCATTTTGGATTAACGCTAAGTGAAGCCATGCGCATTGTGCCTTCCATCCATATTCAAGAACACCAGCTTTGGCTAACCCGAGAAATCACATTCAATAACGAAGACAGGTTTGTACCCTTTCAAACCACAGAACAAAAAGAGGTTCTCGATGCGTTAGCTACAATAACCAAGCCCCATGAGAGTTTAATCGAAAGCCATGGTTTTGACGCGGTGCGTTTTGCCTGGCGAGAATCTTTGCGTGCTTTAAAACTTCCACCTCGAAAGACCTGCCGATATTTGTATGCACAACAACGTCAAAAAAAATTAATCACGACGCTAAATCACTATAAAACCACGTTAACCATCATGGATGAAATGGGGTTAAAGTCTCGCACCACACTTTGGGGGTATTTGCGTGGCTAATCATAAATTAAAGAGCGCACAGTTCTCTATCAATGAGCTCATCAAGCAAATTCAAGGCTACTCCTACGCTAGCAAAGCTGACATGAAACACATCCTGAATCGCTGCGTGAAAGATTTACATGAGCTTGGTTTTAAACTGGCGCATATTAAAGGCTTAAAACCCAAACATGTACACGTGCTTGTAGAGCATTGGAAAAGCCAGGGGAAGAACACGGCCACCATCAAAAATAGCATGTCCAAACTCAGAAAAGCATCAAAAGCCATGGAAAAACCTAATCTGGTAAAACCCCAAAACGATGCTTATCAAATTGAAAAACGAAGCTATGCTCCTAAACATAACAAGGCGATTCATCACATTGATTTCAGCAAATGCACCGACCCTCATATTCGTTTATCAATTGAAGGCCAAGCACTCTTTGGCTTACGTCGTGAAGAGTCCATGAAATTTGTATTGAGTGAGGCCTGGAATGAAAAAAACATTAAAATAAAACCAAGCTGGACCAAAGGTGGGATCGGCCGAACACTCAGCATCACAAATGAAAAGCAACGTCAGTGGCTTATTGAAGTATCTAAGTTAATTAAGCCTGGCGAATCATTGATTCCTGTGGCTCGCACCTATAAGCAGCATTTAAGTCATTATCAGGCGCAAACTAAAGCAATGGGCGTTTCTAAATTGCATGGCCTGCGACATGCTTATGCACAAAGGCGTTACCATGAATTAACACGTGCACTTGACCCAAGAAAAAAGGGCTTAATCTGTCCGATAGTCGGGGGAGTGCCTTCTACGGCTTTAAAAGGCTTTGAAAAAAATTTAGATTGTCGAGCACGGATGATTCTGACTAGGGAACTCGGGCATTCAAGAATTAATATTACTAAAATTTATTTAGGATAATTTTAGGTTATCAGATCTCCATAAGTACCCACTAAAGTACCCATTAAGATTTATTTTTAGAAGCTTTATTATCGTAAGTGCTTGATTTTATTGGTGCCGTTGAGACGAATCGAACGCCCGACCTATTGATTACGAATCAATTGCTCTACCAACTGAGCTACAACGGCAAATAACGAGGCAGATTATAGCTCGAGGTCTAGCCATTATGCAAGGCCACACCGAGCGTCCAATCAGTACTAGTCGAATTAGAAACCAGATGGATCGGCTCGCTGGGTTTAATATCATATGCGCGCATTAAAGCATAATAATAAGAGGCTGCAAGGCATGCTCGTGATAAATACTTGTCATCGGGATACGCGCTTTGAAGCGCATGCCATGGTCTATGACAAACTGCGCGATCTGCTTGTTGCAACAAAGCATCATTTGTAATTTCATGTTGGTTTTGATTAAACGGTGCCTCTTCAATTAAATAAGCAAGCCCTGCCATTACATACCAGTTTTTAACTTCTGCAGCATCTAATGCTGGATGGAGTGTACGGTGTACATCATGTACGCCATCAATTAACTTTGAAATATGTTCGACACAACGTGTGGCATTTCCGGCACCAAGTGACCCATCAGGCAACGGATAACCATCAGAAAAACAAGAAGGCTCATCTAAAAATTGCTCGGAAACTGAGGTTTTTCCAAGCCCTAAAAAACTATGTACAAATAAAGTTTGTGATTTACCATGTAAATTCACTTCAATATAATCTTTTTGATTCGCTTCTATTTTTGAGTCAACAGCACTCACCACTTGTACCGATGCGCCGCCCATATCCATCACACTTAAATGCTGAGGAACCTCTATATCAGATTTTTCATTTAATTTTTCATATAGAGAAAGCCATGCAAAAACCCCTTCTTCGCGACCTGTAATTGTTTTGGCTTCTTGCAAATTCCAAGCTGAGCGCTTAAACCAAGCACGCACGGCATCATAATATTTATTTTGCTCTTCACTCGGTAAAAGACGCATACCTGCTGTTGCATAGAAATAAACAGGAAAGTTGCGCGGTGCTGCTTGAAAAAGTTCGTTGAGATAATTATCGATATAAGCTTGTTCTGGTTTTAAACTTGAAAATCCCGGGGTGATTTTTTTAACCCAGACTTCTTCCATCGGTGTTGCATGGTCTGATTGTGCATATACATGCAAACGCGCGCCGGTACTGCCTACATCAACCACGCCAATGTATTTTTTTTCAGCAGAGAAAGCATTAAAAACAAACAAAATAGAAGATAACAAAAAGACAACACGAATCATAATGAAACACCATGAGTGAGACTAAAAGAAGTCTACGGTGTGCTTAGATTAGAGTCAATATTTAATCAAGTATTATTTATTATATTTTGTGCACTGAGGCAATTTAAATTGCTTCTTCTCTGATAAAAACACCTGTGTTAATCCACACGTTTTTGTATCATACACAGGAATATGCTGTGCTTCATAACGCGCAACAGCTTTAGGATGTGGAAAATGATAACGATTATCAAATCCATAAGAAGCAATTGCTGCACGTGGTGCCACTTGCTCTAAAAAAAACGTTGAAGACGATGTATTGCTTTCATGATGTGGTACTAATAAAAACGAGGATTTTAATTTATTCGCATATTTTTTTACTAAATAATGCTCTGCTGATTGTTCAATATCGCCTGTTAAGAGCATGCTCCCAAAATTTGTTGTGATTTTTAAAACACAAGAATGATTGTTTTTTTTAGGCGTATCTATAGGGATCGGAAAAAACTCAAACGAAACGCCATCCCATCGAAAATCTGGATACTGATGACAAGTTTCACCACGATGATAAAACTTAGGGTCGTCTACTAATAACTCACGGATGGCATATGCTTTTTCTAATGATGGAAGCCCACCCCTGTGATCTAAATCAGGATGACTAATAATAACCATATCTAATATTTTAGTTCGCAACGTTTTTAAATAAGGCACCAATGCCAATTGCCCCATGTCACCACCGCGATAAAATTTAATCCCTGTATCATAAACCATGCGATGATGCGCCGTTTGAATCACAACCGATAAACCTTGGGCTACATCAAGTATATCAATACGTGCCTCACCCCAATTAATTTTATCTTGCTTTGCATTGAGTCCTGATGCAATTAAAACCAAAATAACGGGTAAAAATCGTTTTTTTGGCAAAAAAACAAATATTCCAAAAGCACAGATTAAAATAAGTGCATACCATAACGTATTCAGTGAAAAATCAAGATTAAGCCGCTCAAATCCATCAACCCAATCTAAATAGCGCAGTAATAACATCACGGCTTTATCTAATATGGATGATAAAGTACCCATAGAAAAATAAGGCCCTAAAAAAACGATGACAAGCCCTGCCGGAATAATTACAAAACCAACCCATGGAATCGCAAGTAAATTCGCAAAAAAGCTATTTACCGATCCATATGAAAACAATAAGAGTGTCAGTGGCATCAAGCCTATAAGGCAAGATAATTGCATCAAAAGCATTTTTTTGATGCCTTGAACAGATATCACTTGATTCACAATAATTAAAATACCAACGGCAATAAACGATAAATAAAAGCCAGGCATCAACACCGAATGCGGTTCAAATAAAAGCACTGCAAGCAAGGCATATCTAAAAGCCTGCCAAACAGTAAAAGACATATGGCTGACATTACGAAATAGCATAAAAAAACATACGATTAATGCGCGCTCAGCCGGCACGCCAAATCCTGCCAGCACACTATAAATAAACGCCATCAATAAAGCGCCTATGCTTGCAATTCGCTGTGCGGGTATTTTAATAGGAAGCACGACAAGCCTTGACCAAATTCGCCTTAATAATCCATAAGTAAGCCCTGCTACAAGACCAATATGTGCACCCGAAATCACCATGAGATGCGTAGTCCCTGTTCGTCTAAAAAGCCCCCAGGTATCTTGATTAATTTGCGCACCTAATCCAAGCGTTAGTGCTTGCAGTATCCCTACTGTTTGCGGTTCAAATACATGCTGATTTAAATGCGATGAAAAGTATGCCCTAATTTTAATTAAATCCTGTTTTAAACGCTTGCTTTCACCTAAATATTTAAATTCCCCTCGACGTGTATACCCAACCCATTCAATATGACGCGCTTTGAGCGATCGCACCAAATTAAATCCCCCTGGATTCCCTAAGTTTTGTGGCTTTTTAAGTTTGGCTTCAAGTTGCCAAATTTGCCCTGCTAAAAATACGGGGCAATTATCATAACAAGACAGTAACACGCGTGTTTTTGCAGGTTGCTGATTAAACGATAAAACATCAAATTCAAATTGTACTTTTTCAGGTGTTCTCGTTGGAATAGACGCAATAACGCCTGTAATATCTGCATTTGAAATCACTGATATTTTAGGCATTCCATGTGACGATATAAAAACTGCATGCAATAAAGCCCAGGTAGCACCCAAACTAAAAAAAATACATAACACAAAGCGTGGCCTAAAAAAAAGCGCCAAGCATAACAAACCAAGGGGATATCCGTTCTTTAAATACACAAACGCGACCCCCGAAAAAAAACAGAGGATTTCCATAGTCGCTTTTAGGTTGGATGCGAGGGCCCTACCCTATAATAAAAATTTGAATTTGTCACGCCGTGCTCACTATTTTTCTCTGTACACAACAGCTTGCTTCATCACTTAATTATTAGTCGTACTTTTGAGGCAAATCTTCTTCCGGAGCATCTTTATCCAGCATATTATTCAAACGTTCTTTTAATGTTTTATCTGCTGTATTGGTACCTGCTGCTCTTTGATCAGGTAAATCAGCGCGTACAATGCTTTCTAATTTATCATAAAAATTATAATGCTTTCTTATATAATCACAAACAATAGGCCATTCTTTTATCATGAGAGATAAATCTACGGTATTCTGACGGTGTGCAGGGCTATTGAAATTTCCCGTTATAATCGAACCCGCATGAATTTTATAATAACTAGGGGAAAAAAACGTCCTAAATGAGCTGCGCGCACTCGATGAAATCGATAAATCTGTTCTTTGCGTAATATCCTCAGATAACACACTTAATGTTAGTTCTTTCATATTAGGATTACTTGACCAATATAAAGGTAAAACATGCATGGAAACGCATCGCTCAAAGGTGTTATCACCAGAAACGCCTGCCATATCTGATAAATGATAAAGC
>JASJHH010000003.1:0-11391 GCA_033791145.1 Legionella sp. | reverse complement strand
ATACCCTAAGCCTGTTAGTTCATATGCAGATGCTGCAATATGTAAAATTTCATCCCAAAAGGGCACTTGAATGCCTGTTGTTGAATTCAATGTATCAGGATGATAATCAATCGTCTCGTTATGTAATACCCCGCCAAGGGTTAAGCCGGTTTGAATATTAACGCCGACCCCGATTGCACCTTGATGCAAATTTGCCTTTCCATGTGAAACACGTGTAGGCAAACGCAGCATGGCCATAGCAGGGTAACCGAGCAGCGTAATCACACGAATATCAGGCACCCCTTCATGGCTAATGGACTCAAAGACTGGGTCTACTATTACACGACTTTCAATTAATGCGACATCAGGATGACCACTTAAGCTATAAGCACCGGATAGTAAACAAGAAATATGATACGCCAAGTCAGCGCCTGTCCACATTTCGCCATTAATTAAGCGATAACGACCAAATACACGATTGGTGACCACTAAAATACCATCGCCTCCCGCACCATGCGCAGGTTTAATCACAAAGTCAGTGTAAGGCGATAACAAAGTATCGAGTGATTTAATTTGATGTTCGGTTTGAATGCTGGCATATAAACGAGGCACGGGAATATTCGCTTGTATCGCGAGTGATTTCGTTTTTAATTTATTATCGACCAAGGGATAAAGCTTTCTCGAATTATAACGTAGTGCATAACGACTGTTTCTACGATTAATGCCTAATACGCCTTGTTTTTTTAAGTGCTTTGTCAGCCGCCACATTAAGACGGCTCCGCTAACGCTTTAAAACGTAGCAATTCAGACAAACGATAGCCTTGATATTGCCCAAAAATTAAAATCAACGCGAGCAAAACAAAAAGCAACTCCGGGAAAGCAAACAAGAGATACTGCAGTGCTTTAAGATTCATCACCGAAAAAGCAATCACAGCTGCGAGCAAACTGCCAGCGCCACATGTAATCGCCTCAAATGCACCTCGTTCATCCCACGTAATACACATGCGCTCAATCGTCATGGTTAAAATAATCATTGGAAACAACGCAACCGAAAGACCTGCGTTTAAATTTAAGCTCTGACTCATCACGCTAATAAAAAGCATGAGCAAAATGACTACGGTTAAAATCACAGCCAGTCGAGGCACCAACAGTAAGCGCAGTTCATCTAAATAAAAACGCACCAAAAGCCCAAACGATACAATCATCGTAAATAGCAGAACCCCCCAAATCACTTCGGTTTCACGAAATGCAAGTGCGATTAAAACCGGCATAAATGTTCCGAAAGTCATCAACCCAATCATATTGCGCAATAACAAAATAATAAAAGCGCCAATTGGAATCATCAATAACACTTTGTAAGTCTCTTGAAGGCTAATAGGTAATTCTAGTAAAGAAAAACGCATGAGCTTGGAGTCAATCTGAAGCCCGCGTGTTTTAGCTGCACTAAGCGCGTTCATCGGAGTTGGTGAGGCTGTCAAACTAAATTGTGCGTTTTTTCCGCCCGTCACATCAAATAAAGCATTGTCGCCATATTGCCAAACTAAAAAATGCTTAGGTAAACCAACAGCGCCTGTTTCCGGATTCAAATAAAGCCATGATTGACCGTTATAAACAGCTAATAACCACTTGGCCTCGGCTTTATTGTCTTGCTTTAAATAAAAGCCTTGGATGGGCAATGTCTCAATTTTCGCCTGATTTAAAACCTGAATAATCGCTTGAACCATTGCTTTTTCACTGCTGTCGCCTTCTAAAAGCAGCTTTGCATTGCCATCTTGTTTGTTTAGCGCTTGAATAGCACTTTGTGCAAAAGTTTGAATGTCGGCTGATGATTGACGCGCTTGTGTAATAATCGCATCAGCAGCCGCTTGTTGACTATCTGGCAAAGGCGCCGCTTTAAAATAGGTCGGCTTGCGCAATAAGCCCGCTTGGTTATCCGCCTCACGAAGAATCACTCGATAATAAAGCGATTGCGGACCTGAACCCCGACGCAAGGACCAAACAACCTGACGATTGTCACCCAAAAGATTCGTCATGACCCCATAATTTTGCGCCACAAAATATTCATCTAAAATGACCAAAGAAGGAGGCATATACGGAATCGCAAAGCGTGCTTGTACAGGCCGATTACGCTCTGCTGTAAAACGTAAATTAGCCTCTACCATCCAGCTATTGATTGTTTTTGTTTCAGTCAGCGGAACATCTAACACCCAAAAGCGATATAAAAAAAGCCCTATCCCTATCATCAGCAATAAGCCAATCAAGCCATAAAGATGGTGTGTGCGTGATTTCATTATGTCTTCACAGGGTGATTCAGCGTGAATTTTTGTGCTGGATCAACCATCCCATTAAATGCAATCAAGGCTTCACGCCCTAACAAAAGGGGATAGGCGAAACGTTTACGGTTCGCCAAATTCACACGAATCGTACGTGTTTCCTGTCCAATTTGAACAGGCATATTCACCATAGGACGCTTAATATATGGTTTTTTAATGCGAACACCTGCAATTTCCCCGGATCGCGCTTTAATGCTCACATCCCCGACATAAGCACAAGTAAAAGGGATGTCGCCTGTTTTAGTAGGGACAATAAACTGCAAAAAAGGCTTTCCATTGATATCAATATGACGAATATGCTTAGCATAAAGTGATGCGGATTTTGCCCCTGTATCTAATTTTGCTTTAAGTGTCACTTGCTTATCGAGCAACACAACACGCTCAAGGTAGCCATAGACAATTTTGGGTTGAATGCTTGGCTGAATTTGTGGCTGAACTGCTGAATGCGCTAACGCTTGTCCCAAAAATACCGCGCATAACCAAAGAGTAGACACTCGAAGCAGCATAATGGCCCCTCAATCAACCTAAATGAAAGTAATCTTAGCAGATTTAAAGATTAAAATAACCCCTGAGATTGCTCAAAAACCCGAGTTCATGATAAGCTCAAACCGATTTGAATATACCCCGCGTACCACACGATATCTAATACGTTTTCGCGGACCAATACCTAGGACATTATTATCATGAACATTATAACACGCATCATCCAATCCATTCGTCAGTGCTTTTCTTCATCAAAGCGAGGCAAACAACAAGGTACCATTAAGTTTTTTGACCGAAAAAAACGTTTTGGTTTTATTACTGCAGGACATCAAGAATATTTTTTCCATGCAAGTGCGGCAAAACCGGAAGATGTTAGAAATCTCAGAGATGGCGCGCGCGTTCATTTTGTGTTGATTCAAGGCAAAAAAGGGCCGCAAGCCGACGAAATTGAAATCGTATAAATCATAATTTACTTAAAATACCATATGGAATGGAACGCATGTCTTCAGAAAATATCAATATTAGGGACACGATTTTAAGCTTGCAAGACACCCTTAACACAGAAATTCTCGGACAAGAAGGGCTCATTTCGCGCCTTTTAATTGCTTTACTTGCCGACGGGCATCTCTTAGTTGAGGGTGCCCCGGGGCTTGCTAAAACACGCGCTGTTAAAGCACTCGCCGCAGGTGTTGAAGGTGCTTTTCAGCGCATTCAATTTACCCCTGACTTGCTTCCAGGAGACCTTACCGGAACCGATGTTTATCGCCCTGAAGATGGCTCATTTGTTTTTCAACCAGGTCCCCTCTTACACCCCTTAATTCTCGCTGATGAAATTAACCGTGCCCCTGCTAAAGTACAATCCGCATTGCTCGAAGCCATGGCAGAGCGCCAAATAACGATTGGTGGAAAAACCTATCCACTGCCTGAGCTTTTTTTAGTCATGGCCACGCAAAACCCTATCGAGCAGGAAGGCACTTACCCCTTACCCGAAGCACAACTTGACCGCTTTCTCATGTACGTCAAAATTGATTACCCTGATGCAGCCGTTGAACATAAAATTTTAATGCTTACGCGAGAAGAAGCAAAATCGGGCGCAAGTAAACCACACACACAAAACCTAACAACAGTCCCTCAAAAAACACTCTTTAAAGCACGCCAAGAAGTCTTATCCGTACATACCAGTGATGCGCTTGCAACTTATTTAGTTGAGCTCGTGGTTGCGACAAGAGACCCTCGCCGTTACAGCGATGATTTAGCACGCTGGCTTCAATTTGGTGCAAGTCCACGTGCAACCATAGCCCTTGACCGCTGCGCTAAGGCTTATGCATGGCTTCATGGGCGAGATTATGTCACACCTGAAGATATCCATGAGATTGCACACGATGTACTCCGTCATCGTATTATCTTAACCTTTGAAGCGGAAGCCGAAGGCATTCATCCAGATAAATTTTTGGATGAGCTGCTTCAAATGGTCGCCCTCCCTTAAAGGAGCTCGTCCCATGAAAAACGGTACCATCGCGACACTTTCTGAACTTATCGCACTCAAAGGATTGGTTCAAAACAAACGAAACGGCGCCAAAAGCCAAGCATCCCACATGGGTCATCGAGACACGCGCTTACGTGGGCGAGGCATGGATTTTGCTGAAGTCCGAAATTATCAAGCAGGTGACGAAATTCGCCATATGGACTGGCGCTCCACCGCGCGCACGGGGCGTCCGCATATTAAGCTTTATCAAGAAGAGCGTGAACGCCCAGTTGTATTATTAGTCGATTTCAATCCCTCTATGTATTTTGGCACACGTGATAGTTTTAAATCGGTACTGGCAGCAAAGCTTGCTGCTTTACTCGCCTGGATTGCTGTAGCCGAAGGGGACTGTGTCGGTAGTTTTTTATTTTCAGCCCAGCACCACGACGCACGTCTGCCAAAAAATCGCCTTCAAGGGGTTCTCCCGCTGCTTGGAAATCTCTCCAATTACACAAAAACAATACATCATGCTGAAGATACCACACCAAGACCACTCAACGATGTCTTATTGCACTTAAAGCGCGTATTAAAACCAGGCAGTTTACTTCTGTTTATTAGTGATTTTTATTCTCTTGATGATGCGTCAGAGCCTCTTTTAAGGCAATTGAAAAAACACAATGATCTCATTGCCTATCATATTGCTGATCCGATTGAGATCATATCACCTAAATCAGGCCTTTATCCCATCAGCAATGGCAAACAAACAAGCTATTTAGATCTCAGACGAAAAAAGGCCCGAAAAACCTATTCCAATCAAGTAAAAGCGCGCATAGATGCCATTGAGGCATGTTTTAATCACTTAAATAGCCCTTACTTTCCACTCACAACAGCAAGCGACTGGGTCGCTCTTGCGCACCAAAGCTTTCCAAGGAGTCGGCATGCCTGACACAACACAGCTAGCCGATTTACGTGACATTCATCTGCCAGAGGCCGTCAGTGCCTGGCCACCCGGCCCCGGATATTACGCACTTATCGCGCTTTTTATTATTTGCATACTTATTTATATGAAATATAAAAAGCATCAACAATACACAGCACCTAAACGTCAGGCACTGACGGAGCTAACACGCATTGAAGCTAATTATAAAAAAAATCTCCATGCAAAATCTACCGCTGCTGCAATCAATATCTTATTAAAGCAAGTCGCGCTTGTTTATCATCCACGCATTGATGTTGCAAGCTTACACGGCCAAGCTTGGTTGAAATTCTTACAGAAAACAAGCTGCAACATTAATTTTGAAGCCACTCAAGCCAGCTTACTCGAGACACCTTTTAATCCGGATTCAACTGAAGATCTCAATCCATTATTCAGCGCCACACAAAATTGGATCAAACAACGGAGAAAACGATGTTTGAACTAGCAACCCCGCTTGCACTGATTGCACTGCCATTGCCTTTTTTAATTTGGCTTTGTTTGCCTCGTGCAAAAAAAACACATCAGAGCACGCTAAAAATTCCTTTTTTTAATTTAGTTTCTGACGTAGAGACCCAAACAAATCCTAAGCAAACAAGTGCCTTTTTATGGTTTTGTCTTATTTTTACTCTGACTGTGTTTGCAGCTTCAGGCCCTCGCTGGGTTGGTACACCGCTTCCACTCAAGCACGAAGGTCATAACATGATGTTAGTGCTTGATATTTCAGGCAGCATGGAAATTCGCGATAGAGTCCAATATGGCCGCCCAACAACACGGCTCCAATTAGTAAAACAAGCCGCTGAAGACTTTGTTAAGAATCGCAGTGACTCTCAAATTGGCCTGATTCTATTTGGTTCTCGCGCCTACCTACAAACGCCGCTTACTAAAGATCACGCCACAGTTTTAATGCGCCTAAACGACGCGACCGTCGGGCTTGCAGGAAAAACAACCTCTATTGGAGATGCGCTGGGTCTTGCTGTAAAACACATGCAGCATGTGCCTAAAAAAGGCCGTGTTGTTATTTTACTCACAGATGGTGCAAATAACTCTGGCATGATGCTGCCACTTAAAGCCGCACAATTAGCAAAAGCAGCTGACATCAAGGTGTATACTATAGGCCTTAGCAGTGACTCTGGTGTCGCGATGTTTGGGAATATGCCTGCACCTGTTGATGACTTAGACGAACAAACACTAAAAACCATTGCAACCATGACAAAGGGCCAATATTTTCATGCAACCGATAAGCGTTCGTTGAAAAAGATCTATCAGCTCATTAATCAATTAGAAACCGTCACACATGACAACACGAGCATCCGCCCAGAAAAAACGTATTATCCAGACCCGCTTTCGTTGGCGCTAGTTGGCCTAATGCTCATGCTCGCTTACACCGCTTTTAGAGGAAGGCAAACATGAATTATCCACTACATTTTTTACGTCCTGCCTGGTTTTTTGCACTGATACCGCTTGGCTTGCTGGCTTTTATTCTCTTACGCCAAAAAGCCATGCCACATGCCTTAAAAGCGATATGCGATCAACATCTACTACCACATCTTATTCAAACAGAAAGCCTTGGCGCCCAAAAGCGCGCGCTGCTCTATTTGCTATCAGCTGCATTGTTTATGATATTAAGCCTCACAGGCCCCACCTGGAAAAAATTACCCACACCAACCTATCACGCAGTTCATCCTCGATTAGTTCTAATGGATTTATCGGCTGATATGCTGAAACAAGACATCAAACCTAATCGCCTAACACGCGCAAAATTTAAATTACATGATTTATTTCAACCTCAAAACAAAGGCCAATTTGGGCTAATCGTATATACAAGCGAACCCTTTGTTGTTTCACCTTTAACACTTGATGCACAAACGATTGATGCGCTCATCAATCAGCTAGAGCCCAATATCATGCCTGTAGGTGGTTCAAATCTTGCCGATGCACTACAAGAAGGCAAAAAACTTATTAAGCAATCAAATGTTTCATTTGCTGATTTTCTTGTGCTCACAGGTACCCCGCCCTCTAAGGCAGCAATAGAAGCTGCTAAAAAATTATCTCAATCAGACATACAAACCTCTATTTTGGCGCTTAACCCATCCAAAGTTCAATCACCTGCTTTCGAGGCATTTGCAAAAGCAGGTAACGGCGAAAATATACACTTTTCTCATACAGAAAAAGATATTCAAACATGGCTTTCCATTCATTCACGGGATGAAACATTTCAGGCAAATTTAAATCATACCTTGCCCGTTTGGCGAGATGATGGCCGCTGGTTACTCGTACCCGCATTGTTATGCCTTTTGCCTGTTTTTAGACGTGCTTGGCTCATGAGGATAGCGACATGAGGCGTTTTTATTTGTCCTGCTTTATATTTTTTGCAATAAATTCAACAGGTTATGCTTTAAATATTACATCTTGGTTTAATAATATTAATCAGCATGCAGCAAAATTAATGCTTGATAAACAATATGCCGCCGCTGAAAAAGCGTTTACACTATCTGATTGGCAAGCTGTTGCTGCTTATCGTAACAAAAACTATAAAAAATCAGCCGAACAATTTAAAAATTTAGGCGGTGAATTAGGATTTTATAATCAAGGCAATGCACTCGCCTATCTTGGAGAATACCAAGCAGGAATTGATGCGTACGATAAAACGCTCAAGCTCAATCCTAAGCATCAAGATGCAAAACACAACCGCGATTTATTAAAAAAATTACTCGAAAAAAACAAACAAGATCAAAATCAAGATCAAGACCAAGACCAAGACCAAGACCAAGACCAAGACAAAAAACAGCAAGATCAAGATAAAAAGCCAGAAAAAAAACCAGGGCAACAAAATAAAGATAAAGATAAAAAACAAGATCAAGGCAAAAACAAGCAAGATCAAGACAAAGAGCAGCAAGATCAAAGCAAAAGCCAGCAAGATCAAGAGCAAGCGCTACGGCTGATACCTGATGACCCAGGCGGATTATTACGGGAAAAATTTTGGCGTGACCACTGGCGTCGCTTAAAGGCAGAGCGCTCATGAAATTACGTTTACTTATTTTATGCTTCTGGTTACTCGCAACCGATTTCCTCCATGCCTCGACGCTATCCGTTCGTACAGAGCCTGCCGTACTTTCACCCGGACAAACATTCAATCTTATTTTAGAGCTCGATGAAAATGCGCCTGCAGGCCTACCTGATTTCGGGCCATTAGGTTATGATTTTTATATTCAAGGCACAAGTCATAATGCCTCTTATGTCTATAACAATGGACAATCTAAATCTTCAACCCAGTGGCGTATTATCCTCCTTCCAAAACATACGGGGCAAATAACGATTCCTGCTATCCAGGTCGGTAAAGCACGCAGTACTGCCTTTACGCCCAACCTAAGTACAGATGCAGCACATAGAACACATGCCTCACAACCCTCAATGGATCAGGCCTTGTTTATTAAAACAGATCTATCCAGTAAAAATCCTTGGCTTAATCAACAAGTGCTCTATACCGTTAAAATTTTCCATTATTCATCTATTTTAGATGCAGCTTATCAGCCACCTAACTTAGGGGACGCGCTGATTGTACCGCTCGGAACCAACAAGCAATATCAAGTGATTGAGCAAGGTAGGCCTTATTTGGTAGAAGAGCAAAAATATGCTTTTTTTCCTCAAAAAACAGGCAGTCAAATTATTTTCCCGCCTAAGTTTCAAGCGCTTATTTATGATGATGTCCCAAGGCGAGCTGAGGCTGAAGGCACTCCCACAACGCTAAAAATTAAAGCTATCCCAAATCACTTTACACCGAGCACCTGGCTTCCTGCAAAAGTACTTTCTGTCCAAGAAAATTATAATCAATCCGACAGCCATCTCAGCGAGGGCAGTACATTAACCCGTACCATTACATTAAAAGCCAGTGGGCTTCCCGCTGAACTATTTCCACCAATCGAACCTAAAACAAACGATACATTTAAGATTTATCCCGAACAGCCCGTGCGCAATAATGCAATCATGGGTGATACTGTGATTGGGAATGTCACTATCAAAATAAATTATTTATTTAATCATTCAGGTGCAATTACGATTCCTGAACAGCAATTTGTTTGGTTTAATACCGAAACTCAGCAAACATCAAAAGTTACCTTGCCTGCAAAAACGTTTCAAATTATAGCAGATTCAAGCAGTGCACCAACAGCACCTACACCGCTTGCAACACCTACAAGCACGACAGAAAAACCACAGCTACAACCTATTCAAAAAAACCCGGCTTTTCTACATGGCTTAATTTTTCATATCGCATTATTTGCTACTTTTTTATTGCTGAGCTGTATCTGTATATTATCCAAGAAAAAAATAGCCCAACCTAATCGACTTAGGCCACTTAAAAAAGCTTGTCGCAGAAATCATCCCGAAGCAGCACGTGAGGCATTGCTTCACTGGGCAAGGCAAACTTGGCCTAATGCATCAATATTAAATCTAAATGATATTATCCAACAAACAACAAATAGCACACTCGCTAATGCCCTACACGCACTCTCAGAAACACTCTATCAAAATAAAAAAAGCGTATCTTGGGAAGGCAATACACTCTGGCTTGCGATACAGGCATGCACGAAACAAAAAAAATCACACGCAAGCAAAAAATCAATCGACAACTTGAACCACTTGCCTCCGATTAACCCATGAAGCATCAGGAAATCTATGCCTCTCTTATACGTCTGCTATACACGCCCTTTTAATCTAGACAGACCAACAGCATATCAAGCCGATAGCTATATTTTAACAATCCCTGCATTGCAATCACAATCAGCCCATCTCTTTCAAGTCACACGCATATTTGATAAAACAAGAGGGCGATTTAAAATGCCCGCTCTCATAAAATTAGGTTCAATAAAACATAAAGAAGTCACTGAATACATTGAACTTCGCGCGGATAATCCCAATCATAAAAACAACCCAAGCAATATTGATCAAGAAGAAATAGATGAACTATTAGAGATAGCCTTAGCACCCCAAAACAACAATCGTAATCAAAATCACGTACGCCTTAGCATTTTCACCCCAGATGCCACTTCACCACAAAGCCAAACATCAAACACAACACACAAATTTTCAAATACTTGAGCGTCGCTTATTTCTTTTCAATGCAGACGCATGCTCGCTTTATTGACACTAAGATTAAATCATGCCAAAATGCGTTTTTTTTGACAAAGAGCCCTTATGCCTAAATTATATGTTCTTCACTCATCCCTTTCTTTTCATTCACGCGAATCCTCTGGTAATTATCAACCTGGAGATTATATCTTAACACTCAGTGTGATAGAAAATGCTAGCTCCAATCTATTTATCCTGAAAAAAAAACCCGCGTCTCCTTCTTTATATCTGGGTCTTGATAAAAATTATGATCCAGTAGAACGCATACCTCAATTGCCTTTGACCCTTCTCCTGATAGGCCAAAGAAAAAACATACCTGATAAAATGCAGATCACTTCTGAAACGTATCTAGATTTAAAACAAGCTAGAGAAACAGATAGGGCTATTGAGTGCTCAGAGACAGACATGGAAAGCGTCTGTAACTTGTTTACAGCTCGAACCAGTCCCTCGTGGAGCCAAAGTCAATATACGTTCTATCAAAAAAATAGCGGCGCGGAGGCAGCAGAAAGCGATTTGAATGACTCCAAACCAACCAGCCCTAAGTAATTTCAGGCGCTTCTGTATACCAACCGTCAAGGACTTGATGCAACACATCAAGACCTTGACGTTTTAAAGACGAAAAAGTTTGTACGCTAAATATTTTTTCATATTCAGCGTAATGCTTTTGTACTTTAAACAACGTATTTTTTGCCTGACTACGGCTAATTTTATCAGCCTTGGTTAATAACACATGTATCGGTAATTCACGTGAAAGCGCCCAATCGACCATGGATTGATCAAGATCTGTCAGTGGATGCCTAATATCCATTAACACCACCAGGCCTTTTAAGCTTTTTCGCACTTCAAAATAATGTGCCAAATGCCGCTGCCATTCAAGCTGCATCGCACGTGATACTTTGGCATAGCCATACCCTGGTAAATCCACCAACCGATGCGCTTCGTCGTGCAAAATAAAACAATTCATTAAACGCGTGCGCCCCGGCGTTTTACTGGTACGTGCGAGCTGCTTGATACCTGTTAAGCAATTA
>JASJHH010000002.1:0-2618 GCA_033791145.1 Legionella sp. | reverse complement strand
CGTTTGTTTGCATGTTTTTAAAATCCATCAATACACAGGAGAAGCAAATTGTAACGGTGGACAACTCGATTTACGTTGGGTCACACAACAAGAACTAAGTGGTTTTGAG
Organism: Legionella sp.; assembly: GCA_033791145.1. Taxonomy (GTDB): domain Bacteria; phylum Pseudomonadota; class Gammaproteobacteria; order Legionellales; family Legionellaceae; genus JAALKW01. Next base: position 2,509 of record JASJHH010000002.1, on the reverse strand, counting down.
TTTCCAGAAGCAAATTATAAAATTATGCAATTTATTTAATCAACTTATTTACAGCCTTCATGGGCATAGGTTTGTAAAAATAAAACCCTTGGGCATATTGGCATCCCAGCTCAATCAAATAATCGACCTGCGCTTTTGTTTCTGGTCCTTCTGCCAAAATAATAAAATTAAGATCTTTTGCGAGTTGTACAAGTGCTCTAATCACTGCCTTGGCTGCTTTGCTTCGTTTTTTATCGAGCTTTTGAACGAAAAACTGATCTATTTTAACCATATCAAAAGGATACTGGGTCAAGCGACTAATCGAAGAGTATTCTACGCCAAAATCATCCATTGCACAGCTAATACCTGCTTTTTTTGTAATACTTAACGCTTTATCTAATAAATTTACAGCGCCATGCATAAAACTAGATTCGGTAATTTCAAACTCTAATGTAATTTGTTTTTTATCAAGCAAATCCTGACTATTTTCAACCAACTGAACCAATGACTCAACATGGGCATCTATTTTTAAAACCTTCGGCGAAATATTAACAGCTATCTTCAATGGTTTTTTATTTTTAAGTAAAGCGATGTCTTCCAAGACACGATTAACAACATATTTGTTTAAGCGGTCCGCGTTTCCAGATTTTTCAATAATAGGAATGAATGTAGCGGGTGAAATGTCTTTTTTAAAGCTCTTTTTTAGTCTAACAAGCGCTTCTAGCCCAACAATTTCATTTGTTTTTAAGTCAACTTGAGGTTGATAAACGAGATACAACGTTTTTTCTTGAAAAGCATACTCTACTATTTTTTCTAATTTTAAAATAGATACATATTGCTTATCAATACCTTTAGAATAAACACGCCAGTCGAGTTGATTATGTTTTGCATCATATAAAGCAAAGTCGGCATGCTTTAATAATGTTTGTGCTGTTTTACCTGCACCGGGATAATTCGCGATACCTATCGTAATTTCACAATAAATTTTATTTTCTTGGACTTGATAAACTAATTTACCCGCTTCTGCAATTAAAGAGGCTAGATTAATTGCAGTTTGATTGCTCTTCACGTTAGTAACAATAATTACAAACTCATCTCCGCCTAAACGTGCAATTAAATGCTCTGAATCCAAAAGACTTCTCATTCTTTTAATAAATAAAACTAAAATATCATCACCAGCTTGATGCCCGTAAGTATCATTGATTAGTTTGAATTTATTTAAATCTAACATTAAGATGGAAAAAGATTGTTTTTTTTCTCGATGCGCTTCAATAATTTGATTGAATTTCAAATCAAAATATTGGCGATTATAAACCTTCGTAAGAGAATCTAAACGCGACAAAGTTTGAATCGTTTTATAATGATGAGACGACTCAATTACATTTGAGATAGTATGTGTTAAGGATTTTAAATCTTCAACTGTTGTTTCAGAGTAACCTCCTTTTCGGTTCGCTATACCATACATGGCTAATAATTTATTGTCTGACGAAAAAATAGGAACACCTAAATAACAGTTTAAGTTCGGATGTCCTTTAGGTAAGCCGCCCGCACGTTCATCATTTTTGGGATCATTTGAAATAACAACTTTTCCTGTTTTTAAAGTATAACCAAACAGCGAGTCTAATTTCCTAAACTCCATACCGCCTTTTTCTAATACTTGTTTTGCGTATAATTTGCGCATTTCTTTGTTCCATGCAATATTTGTGATGGAATAAGTTTTAAGATAAGGATCACCTTTTTTATCATTGAGAACAGCGCCAATAAAACCATATTCACTATCAGTCGCTTCGATTAAGTAACTTAAAACAGCATCAAAAAGACTGTTCTTTTCTTCTCCTGTAATATAGCGAGACTGAAGTTTAGAAATAATCTCTAAATGACGCTTTATTCTTCTTTTTTCTGAAACATCAATAAAAGTAACCACACCACCTAAAATATTTCCATTTTCTATAATAGGTGTTACGGTATATTCAATAGGGACTGGTTGATTTTTTTTATTCCAAAAAACTTCATCTTCAATATAAGATGGTTTATTTGCTTGAATACAACCATAAATAGCACAAGTATCTCGAGGATAAGGTTTTCCATTAGCAAAAGAGTGATGTATTTTTTCATGCATCGAGTGCCCAATGAGCTCTTTCTCGGTATACCCTAAAATTTTACAAGCACGTGGATTAACAAATGTTGTTATACCTTCTCCGCAGCTATTTAAAATTAAATTTAACATCCTTTTTTCTTGATAAAACCCATATAACCCATTAATGCTTTCAGCGATTATCTCAAATGATTCAATTTCAGTACTTGAAAAATCAAGTTCTTTTTCTGAATAAAACTCAAGAACCCCAAGGAACTCATTATGATAAATAATAGGAAGTGCAATGGCGCCTTTTAAATTTAAAGGCGTTACCGAAATGCTAGGTTCTGTGCACCTAACTAACTGAGCACTTATCTCATCCATAAAATAAAAGACGCATATGCTAAAAAACCAGCAAACGAAGATGCTTTTTTATCAAAACGAGAAAAAACTCTT
>JASJHH010000001.1:0-2521 GCA_033791145.1 Legionella sp. | reverse complement strand
AACCAAACCCCAAAGGGCTTTTAAAATAAAATCCCCATCACACAATGCCTTGGTCATGTCATACAATGCAGTGCCTAACTCATCCTTTTTACTTCGAGGTACAATCTTCGTATCATAATCTCCTCGAGATATAACCTTTGCCTGACCTACTACATCAATCAACCTCTTAGCGAGATTGAAAATTTCCATACCCAATCTATCATTGTCACTTTTAGGTTTAGTTACTTGTGCATAATTTCCGGACGCAAGACTCTTCAGCTGTGAAATAGCACGCTCTATATCCACTAACGAAGCATCTTTAGGTTGTTTGTTCATTTCACACCCACAATTACGTGCAATCGAAACCATTGAAATATTGGCATTACTATATAAGGATAGTATATCGGCAGGGTTTTGCTGAGTTAATACAGAATTAAATTATCAAATTGATTTACTTGCAAACAGAAGCTACAATAACAGAACACGCTTTGATTCGGAGTTTGTTATGTCACAGTTTCCCAAAGGCTATGTAACTATAGATATAGAAACGAATCCTCCTAAGTCAGAATTTAATTCGAGTGAATTTGATGAAACGCTTCTAAAATCTATACATGCAGTAGCAGAGAGTATTGGTGATGATAATTCGCCTATCTCTCTGGATAATCGAGCATACTCAATGCAATTGCTGGCACGCTTGGATATCTATGCGCTTAATAACGATGACGAAGATAACATAAAACAATTAAATTTATTATTGAATCATAAGGTTGCTTATGTCTTTGATAAAGAGAGTATGGATAAAGCTTCATATAAAGCAAGCATTGCTCTGATGGCCGCTGTCACACTGGTTGCAGTCGCGGGCGTTGCCGTACTTCTAATTGCCCTGCCAATGATTACTTTTATTACGATGCTGATGTTTTTCAACATCCGTAATAGAATGAAAGCGAGCGATAGTAAAGCGGTTGATGTTGAAGCAAAAAAAGCTTGGTCAACAATTGGAATCATTACATCCGCGACTGCTGGCTTCTTGATTGCACCGGTTTTGTTTCCTATCGTGGCTATCATGTCTGCGACTCTTTTAGGCGTTATGTATAGGGCTGTGAAAAGTATAAAATATTACAAAGAGAGCATCGAATTCTCGGCTGCAACCGCTCAGTTAAAATCTGACATCAAAGGGGTAACAAAAATTGGTATGTTTGGTCAAAGCAAAGCAGTTGATGATGATACTGCTGGGAGTTCTCTTGAAACAGGAACAGGTAAAGATAGCGGACTATAAAAGCCTGGATAATCAAACTATCTAATTGAACTAAAAACACCTACATCCTGATAATGCTTCGCTTGCTAAGTCGTCCACATTTGTATTTTGAAAACGATAAGCAAGTAGTTGTCCTTCTTGAAGCACCACCCCCATCATCAGCGATTTAAGCAGCGCTGCTTGTTGCTCTGGCGTTTGCTCATCATAAAACGCTTTTAATGCAATTAAATTCGCTTTATCTGCTTCAGTTGCACGTGAATCTGCAACGCTTTCTTTGCGATGCTCGAGCAACGCTGTTTGGCTGTCAATAAACCGTATTTCATTCGCAATCGTATTTGAATTAAAAAATATTTCTTTCATCACATGAGCTATATCATATTTTTCAAACGCTGCATCAAATGATTCTGGATAGACTTCACGACATGCCTCAATAAAGCAATAGAGTTTTTCTTTGTTTTTATCCCCTGCTTTTAAAAATTCTGCTGTCATCAATACATGCGGAGTGATACTGGTAAAAAAAGCTTGTTGATTCACCGCATCAGAAAAACCAGACATACCACTAAATAAAAATATATCTGTCCATGCATTATAATGTTCGCTTAAAGTCTCATCGGAATAATATTTAACTAATTTTTTGTTAAAAAACGTCTGAAGGCTTTTCGTATCACGCGTGTGTTTTTTCACTAAATCAAACGTAGCAAGTGTTTTATCACGCGCTTGGCTTAAAACAGTTCCTAACACAGCACCAGGCGTTTTATCGTTTTCACCCACTATTTTTGCAACCTGTTTCATCTCAGCAATCAGCGTGGCATTAGATGAAGCTGATTGTTTTGGCCTTATTTTTTCTAATTTCAATTGAAAATCAATTAAATCCATAGAGCCCATTAAATTTGTTGTACCACCCAAAATAATTTGATAACTCATCCATTGAATTAATTTTTTTAGATCCTGATCTGATTGATCAAGCTCATTTAATTTTAATGCCGTGATTAATTGCTCTGAAATATAGCCTGCTGTTACTGCTTCATTATTTTTGTTTTTTTGGACATAATCATGCAATCTTGCAAGGCAGCCTGTCATTGCACGTAAAAACCGGTGATTGGTTGTATTGTCTTGCCAAATATTCTGTTTTTTTAATTCCTGCAAGGTTCTTTTTTCAACTTCAAGCGCATGCGCGAGTCCATGATGCAATTGCCAATAATTTTTCGTACGCTCTGGTAACTTATCCGCAAGCTTATCTGATAAGCCTTGGATTATCTCTTCGAAATTAACTGGTAAACATGTTAA